>JAYUZK010000072.1:0-7556 GCA_043751835.1 Gemmatimonadota bacterium
GACGAACAGTCGTTCTATCTCCTGGAGCGGTTCGTGACCGGCGATGTCTACCATGTCGACTCGATCGTAGCGGACAACAAGGTCCGGTTCGCGGTCGCGAGCCGCTATGGGACGCCGCCGCTCGAAACCGTCCACGAGGGCCGGGTTTTCACCACCACGACCATCCGACGCCGGAGCCCCGACGAGCGGGCGCTGCTGTCGCTGAATCTGAAGCTCCTCAAATCCCTGGGGCTCCGACACGGCGTCTCCCACTCGGAGTTCATCAAGGGACGTAACGGGACGTTCTACTTCCTCGAGACCTCGGCCCGGGTGGGCGGGGCCCACATCGTCGATCTCGTCGAGGCGGCGACGGGCCTCAACCTCTGGTCGGAATGGGCCCGCCTGGAATGCCGCCGCGACACCGACCGATACCTGGTGACAGCGCCGCGGAAGCACTATGCCGGACTGCTGATCTCCCTGGCCAAGCAGGAGTGGCCGGACCTTGCGGGCTACGACGCGCCCGAGGTGGTCTGGCGGCTGGCGAAGAAGGATCACGCCGGTCTGGTGGTCGCGTCGCCCAAGCTGGAACGGGTGGAGAAGCTGGTCGCGGAGTACCAGGACCGGTTCTATACCGAGTTCTTCGCCACCGCACCGGCCCGGATGACGGTGTCCGAGTAGCGGGGGTAGCGCGGCGGGATACTTCGGGCCGATCCTTCCCCACATGCACAGACTTCACAACTCCCGGGCCTCCCACGCGGAGCCCCGCGACCTCGAAGGCTTCACCGATTCCACGCTGGAAGGGGACTGGGACACAGCCGGCCCGGATGCGATCGCCTCGCTCCGGCCCTTCGGCCGCGATGTTCCCGAGCAGCAGATCCCCGACGCTTCCTGTACCTCAGCCACGGAACCGGCGAGCCCGCTCGACCAGGCCCTGGCGTTGGCCGCCCGGGGTCGGCGCCTCGACGCCATCATCCTGCTTCGCGATCTGGTCCACGAACGCCCGACGGCGACCGAACTCAGACTTGCCCTGGCCCAACTGCTGGAGGAGTCCGGCGAGCCGGAAGAGGCCCTGGCCGAGCTGGGGACCGCCCTCGACCACACGAAAGATCGGGCTCCAACCCTGGTTCGCCGTGGCGCAGTCTATGCACGACTGGGGCAACCGAAGAGCGCGGAGGAGGACTTCCGCGAGGCGACCAGAAGCAACGCAACATATTGGATTGCATACCGTTACCTCGGCAGCACCCAACTCAGACTGGGCCGGCCCGAGGAAGCGGCAGCAACCCTTCGGGACGCCCTCAGTCTGGCACCTCAAGACCCCGAGACCGTGCTGTACCTCGGGGAGGCCCTGCTCACGCTGGGGCGTTTGGATGAGGCCTTCGGGGAACTGAAACGGGCCGTCGACCTCGCCCCCAGTTCCCCCCGCGCCTATACCCAACTCGGCCGGTTGTTCGATCGGCTGGGACGAACCGAGGAAGCGATGGCGATGCACCGGAAAGCGCGCGAGGTCACCACCGAGTGAAAGTCGGCGCCTGGAATCGGCGGACCACGGGTCGTTTCGTCCTGTTGGCCTGGGCCGCCGCGCTGGCGTGGCTGGCGCGGCGCGAGCTGGGCAAGAACGAGGCGGAGCAGATCGCGGAAGCCACCATCCGTTTGAGCCCCGAGGCCCACTTTTTCGCGGTGAAGGCGGCGGGCCGTCAGGTCGGGTACGCCAGCGTCACGGTGGACACCTTCCCGGTCGGATTCCGAGTTTCGGAAGTCATGGCGCTCGATGTCCCGGAGGGCGACTCGACACGAAGGGTCACCCGGCGCGCCGATCTGGTGCTGACCCGGAGTCTCCGGCTGGCGTCGTTCGTGCGGACCGTTACCGGCAACGGGCTTTATGAGGAGTTCAGCGGCAAGATCGAGGGCGACACGATTCTCCGGATGGGGCAGCGTGACTCCCGCGACGCGCCGGTGGAGCAGTGGACCATCCGGATTCCCGGCGATGTGGTGCTGCCGGAGGTCTTGCCGTACCGACTCGCCTTCGGAAAACGGCTCGAGGTCGGCCGGACGGTCGCGGCGAACGTCCTGGACCTTGCGACGGGAACGATCAATCGGCTCGAGTTTGCGGCGACCGCGGAGTCGATCTTCGTGGTGGCGGACAGCGCGATCGAGGGCCCCGGCCACCGGTGGGTTCCGGCCGGGTTCGACACGGTCAAAGCCTACCGGATCGAGCACACGGCGGCCGGCACGCCGGTCGTCACCTGGGTCGACGAGCACGGCGGCCTGGTTCACTCCGAGGCGGCGTTAGGCGTCCGGATGGATCGCTCGGCCTTCGAGCTGGTGAGCTTCAACTACAAGAATGCGCTCGAAGGGGCCGGCCCCGCCGGCCATCGGACGATCGGCGGGATGACCACGCTGGTGGAGGCCGGACTCCGCCCCGACGCGGGCGGAGGCGACTACCAGATCCGGAGTGCCCCCATCGAGCATTTTCTGCTGCCCAGGCTCGCCTGGCTGGCCGGCGGGCGGCAGGCCGCGCTTCAGGGTGGGATCCGGATCGGGAAGCCGGGCGAGATCCGAAGCAATTCGACCAAATCGGAGTATCTCGACCCCGCGCCAATCGCCCGGGCCGTGCCCACCGAGGTCGCCGTAGCGGCGGCGCGGCTCGTTGGCAGCATCCCGGCACCGGCCGACAAGGTGAGCCGGCTGCTCGAGTACACCGCGGGCGAGGTGACGCTCGACCGGTCCAGCGCGGCAACCTGGTCGCCGGCCCGGGTGCTGGCCGGGCGGCGGGCCGGCTCGGAGGGCAAGGCGGCGCTGTTCGTCGATCTCGCGCGGGCCCAGGGCCTCGAGGCCCGGATGGTGGGCGGCGTCGCGGTGGTGGGGGGTCGCCTCTACGGGCATACCTGGGCCGAGGTGCGGCTCGACGGTGACTGGGTCGCGGTCGATCCAACCTTCCGGGCCTTCCCGGCGGCACCATCGCTCGTCCGGGTCGGCGTTGGGATGACCGGCCGGGCCATCGACCTCGTTCCGCTGATCGGTTCGGCTTCGTTCCGGCCGACCCAACCGGGGACTACCCCATGATCGAATTGAAGAATCTGACCAAGCGGTACGGGAAGTTCACGGCCGTCAACTCCATCTCGCTCACGATTCCACCTGGCACCTTGTACGGGCTGCTGGGGCCGAACGGCGCCGGCAAGACCACCACCATGCGGATGATCGCCGGGATCTTGCGGCCCACCTCGGGTCAGATCACCGTGGCGGGTTTCGACGTGGTGTCCGAGCCGATGGAAGCCAAGCGGCGCCTCGGCTTCATTCCCGACCGGCCGTTCGTATACGACAAACTCACCGGCACCGAATTTCTGAGGTTCGTGGCCGGCCTGTACGGCCAGACCGGCGCCCACATCGAGAAACGGATTGACGAGCTGCTCGATCTTTTTGAGCTGGGTCCGTGGAAACACGAACTGTCCGAGTCGTACAGCCACGGCATGCGGCAGAAGCTGATTATTTCCAGCGCGCTGGTGCACCGGCCTGCTGTCATCGTGGTGGACGAGCCGATGGTCGGGCTCGATCCGCGGAGCGCCCGGCTCTTGAAGGACATCTTCCGGCACTTCGTCGATCGGGGCGGCACGGTCCTGATGAGCACCCACACGCTGGAAGTTGCCGAAGTGATGTGCGATCAGATCGGCATCGTCTCCGGCGGGCAGGTCGCGGCCGCGGGAACGATGGCGGAGATCCGGGAGCAGACCTCGTCAGGCACGGCCAGCCTCGAGGACGTCTTCCTCAAACTGACCGGCGGGTTGGCGGAGCGGGAACTGAGTGCCATCCTCGGAGACTGAGCCGCTGCCCCGGGAGGCCGGGATCCTCGCCATCCTGACCCCGAAGTGGCGCAGTGTTCGAGCCAGAATGGCGAAGGGCCGCTCCGACGCGGCCTGGCGAGTGGTGCTGCTGGCCGTGATTGGAGGCGGGTTCTGGGCTGGCGCGTTCGCGATCTTCTACCGGGTTCTCAAATATCTCGGAACGACCCCGGAAATCGGCGGCCTCCTGGCGGGCAAGATCCTCAGCATGCTGCTGCTGGCCTTTTCGTCGATCCTGTTGCTCTCCAACCTGGTGACGGCGCTCTCGACGTTCTTCCTCGCCAAAGACCTCGACATGCTGGTCTCAGCGCCGGTGGACTGGGGGCGTCTGTACCTGGCGAAACTCGGGGAAACGCTGGTCCATTCGTCCTGGATGGTGGCGCTGATCCTGGTGCCGATCCTCACGGCGTACGGCGTGGTGTACCATGGAGGCTGGTTCTTCCCGATCGCCGCGATCGGAGCGCTGGCGCCGTTCTTCGTCATGCCGACCGTGGTGGGCGCGGCCGTTACGCTGCTCCTCGTCAACGTCTTTCCAGCCCGGCGGACCCGCGACCTGCTCACGCTCGTCGCGATTGGCTCGATCGGTGGCGTCGTCCTCGCGCTGCGGTTCCTGCGCCCCGAGCGCCTGTCGCGACCGGAAGGGTTCCGGAGTCTGGTGGACTTCGTGGCGGAGTTGCGAACGCCGACCCTTCCGTTGCTGCCGAGCGAGTGGGCGGCCAACGCGATCATGAACTGGCTCGAGCGGGTGGGCGACCCGCTCCCCCTGGCCTTGCTCTGGACCACGGCGGCCGGACTGATCGTACTCGGCGCCGCGCTCCATAGCCGCCTCTTTCCCGGCGGCTTCTCGAAGGCCCAGGAGGGCGCCGACAAGTACGCCGCCGGGCGGGGCTGGCAGCGATGGGCGGGCCGGGCGCTGGCCTTCCTCCCGGTGACCCGACGGGAGTTCATCCTCAAGGACCTCCGGGTCTTTTTCCGCGATGCCACCCAGTGGAGCCAGCTGATTCTCCTTGCCGTGCTCCTGATCGTCTACGTTTTCAATATCCGGGCGCTTCCGCTCTACACGGGCGAGCGGGTGCCGTATCTCTTGATCACGCTGGTGGTGTTCCTCAACCAGGGCCTGGCCGGCTTCGTGCTGGCCGCGATCGCGGCGCGGTTCGTGTTTCCCTCCGTGTCGCTCGAGGGCCGCCAACTGTGGCTGCTCAAGTCGAGTCCCCTCGATCTCAAACAGATGCTGTGGAGCAAGTACTGGGTGGGGACGGGCCCACTCCTCGTCGTGGCGCTCACGATCACCGTGGTCACCAACGAGATCCTCCGGGCGTCGCCGTTCATGATGTTTCTGAGCATCGTGACCATCGCGTGCTTCACGATGGCGGCGGGGGCGCTGGCGTTGTCACTCGGGGTTCTCTATCCGCAGTTCGACACCGAGAACGCCGCCCAGATTCCGACCAGCTTCGGTGGCCTGGTCTTCATGATGACGGCGATCCTGCTGCTGGCGGGGATCATCGCGATTGAGGCGGGGCCGGTGTCGGCGCACCTGCAGGCCTTCCAGATGGGGATTCCGCAGACCGAATTTCCACCAGACCTGTGGTTGGCGGTGGGCGAAATCTTTCTGCTCTGCGCCGCGGCGACGCTGATCCCATTGAACCGGAGCCTGAAGAATCTGGAGGCGCTCGAGCTATAGCCGAGGCACACGGGCTGTTGGATTCAACCGCCTGCGATCGCCCCAACGACAAGGAACGGCTCGAGGGAATCCACGGCCATCGATTCGCGCAGGACGTTGACATAGCAGTCGCTCTGGGGAAGCCCATTGGTGAGCGGCTCCCATTCGTTGCCGCCGGTGCGGCTCCGGTAGACCCGCAGCTTGCCGTCGGGAGGATGGTGGAGCGAATCGCTCTTGATCGGAACGACGTAGATCGTCTCGGGCTCATGGGCGTGCACGTCGATCGGAAATCCGGCCGCGTCTTCCACCCCGGCGCAGACGGTGTCCGGATCGCTCAGCGATGGCTCGAGGTGCCAGACCCGTTTGAACTCCCACGGGTGGGGGTGCCGTCACACCAGAGCTGGGGACCTGAAGCCCCCTCGTACGCGAATTTGTTGCCCACCGCCTCCCAGCTTGCCCCGCCGTCGTTGGAGCGCTGGATCAGCTGGCCGAACCAATCTCCAATCCGCCGAAATGAGGCCGCTCACCTCCCACCGCTCCCGCGCGCCATCGGAGTTCAACACAAAGGCACCCTTCCTGGTTCCGACCGGCACTCGAACTCGGCTCATGGCCCGTTCCCTTTTTTTGTTCACTCGAAGATACCGGCCAACCTGCCGACCGGGAGAGTGCCTCAAAACGTTCCGCGTTTCTGCGCCGCTGCTCGCATTTTCCCGGTTGACGGGTCAAGCGCCTTCTTCCCTACCGTGGACCACGTCGCCCCTCCGGGGCGTCGGTCACCCACGTTTGAAGGAGGAGTTCCATGTCCCATCCCCACTGGCGAGCCGCGCTGCTCGCCGCCCTGCTGGCCGCGTGTTCGAATCCCGATGGTCGCGACCAGCCGATCACCGCACCCGCCGAGCCCGCCCAGACGCCGTTCGCCGTCGGGCCCACGACCGAACCCGAACGTGCTCGCAATGAGCGCCTTGCGGCCCGGCTCGCCAAGGCCCTCCGCGACCCCACCTTCCGGGCGACCCTGGCGCGGGAGCTGGCCGAGTCGTCATTTCCGGAACAGAAGATCCACCTCCAGTCGTTCCTGAATCGCAACGGAGGGGCCGAGCGCCGGCGGGTGGCTGCGCTGGGGGCGGAGCGTGAAGAAGACCTGGCGGCCGACCTCGACCAAGGGCCCGCGGTCGAGGTGTATTTCCCGGTGCCCGGGCACCGTGCCCGGTGGAACGGAGGTACCGACCTGCTCGTGGCGACCGCGGAACTCGACTCCGACGCTCCGGTCGCGTGGGACCTGATGGGTCGGCGCCAGCGGCTCGATCCAAAATCTCCGCCGGCGACACCGGTCCTGATGGTGGAGCGGGCCGAACAGTCATTCACCGCACGGCCAGCCGGGATAACCGATTGTCTGCTCGACTGTGGCGTGGGTGGGGGCCCCGCCGGTGGGACCGGCGGCACCACACCCGCGGCGCCCCAGGGCCTGTTCATGACGCGGACCCAATTCACCAGTACGTTCGAGGGCTGGTTCAAGGGGAACCCGGAGTTCGAGGTTCACGTCCTGGGTCAGACCGGCACGGGCAACGGGCTTACCACCTATCAGTGCGCCGGGGAGCTGGCCGGCGGACCCTATGCCTTCGACCAGAACTCGACCGCCTGGTCAGGCAGCGTGATGCTGATGAGCCAGGCGCAACTCGATCAGTACAACATCCAGCACCCGGGCCAGAACCTCCGGATCTTCGTCGTTGAGGACGACGACACCGCGTGCGAGATCCGGATCGACTCGACCCGAACGGCGAACCTCTTCAAGGCCGTCAAACTCGTGTACGGCGACCTCTCGGGGGGCAAGGACTCGACCGGCGGAACGACCCGCATCTTCAAGCGGGCCCCGATGCTGCTGAGCCTGCTCCGCGCCATTACCTCATGGTTCAAGACAAACGACGACCCGGTCGGGAACGCCGTCGATGACCCTTACGCGGCGGCATCGTTTTTTCCTGGCGCCAATTGGGTGATCCGGGGGGAGAACGGGATCACCAATGGCGCGATCCAACTGGAGATGAGATAGAGGGCGGAGCGGGTGGAGGGGCGGGCATCCGAGATCG
>JAYUZK010000073.1:0-9473 GCA_043751835.1 Gemmatimonadota bacterium
GACGAGCTCGCCGGGTGGCGGCGCCGTTGCCTCAAGGCCGAGACCGAGGCGGAGGATGCCCGAGGCCGGATCCCGCTGGCAACGACGGGGGACATGCAACTCCTCCGCCAGCGGGTGGCGGCCGTCGAGGCGGAAAACGACCTGCTCCAGCGCCGGATCACGGGGGCCAAGGAGCAGCTCGACCAACTGCGGACCCGGCTCCGATTTGTGGGTGACCAGGCGACTGGGGGCGTTCGATGAGCGGACACGGACCGGTCGAAGTCCAGATCGGTGGCTTGAAGCTCCTGGTCAGTTCGGACCACACGCCGGACTACACCCGGGAGGTGGCGGCTCACTTCGACCGGGTCCTCCAGCGGATTCGTTCGGCGTTGCCGACGGTCGATACCCAGCGCGCGGCCATCCTGGCCGGCCTCGCAGTTACCGATGAGTTGTTTCAGACCCGCCAGACCAGTGCGGCCACGGACCACCGCCTTGCCGCGGTGACGGAACGGCTGGCGCGGTTGTTACCCCCGTCGAAGCGGGGATCCCGAGCCCACGAGCCGGTCGCTTAGGGCCTAACACGATACGCGACCGCCCCGATGCGGTCGACGTTCGGAGATACAGCGATGTCGATCTTGGACCTGCTCCTCGCCGGTGGAGGAGCCCTTGCTGGCATAGTGGTCACCTTCGTCGGTTATACCGCTTTCCTCCGCTCCAGAAAGCGCCACGCCGCCGGCTTGATTGAAGCGGCCGAGCGTGACGCCCGCCAGCTTTCCTCCCGTGCCAAGGACGACGCCGAAAAAGCCCGCGCCGCCGCCGTGGTCGAAGGCAAGATGGAGGCGTTGAAGCTCCGCGAGGATGCCGAGCGCGATCTGGGCCGTCGGCGCGAGGAGGCCGAACGGAGCCAACGGGGCGTCGAGGAAAAGGAACGGGCGGTGGCCCGCCGGAACGAGGAACTCGACCGCCAGGCCAAGTCGGTGGCCGGGCAGCAGAGCGCCCTCGCTCAGAAGGAACTGAGCCTCGAGGGCAAGACCAAGGAAATCGACGCCCTGATCCACGAGCAGCGCCAGCGGCTCGAAAAGGTGGCCGGACTCTCGGTCGAGGAGGCTCGCCGGGAATTCCTCCAGCGGGTCGAGGACGAGGCCCGGGCCCAGGCGTCGGCCCTGGCCCGCGACATCAGGGAACAGGCGAAGAAGAACGCCGACAAGGACGCCCGCCGGATCATCGCGATGTCGATCCAGCGGGTGGCGGCCGATCACACCGCGGAAACGACCGTGGCGGCGGTGGCGCTTCCCAGCGACGAACTCAAGGGCCGGATCATCGGGCGCGAGGGCCGGAACATCCGGGCCTTCGAGTTGGCCACCGGGGTCGACCTCATCGTCGATGACACGCCCGACACCGTCGTCGTCTCCTGCTTCGACCCGATCCGGCGGGAAGTCGGCCGCCGGGCGCTCGAGGCGCTGATCGTCGACGGCCGGATCCACCCCGGCCGGATCGAGGAAATCGTCAAGAAAGTCCAGAAAGAACTCGACGACCAGCTCGTCGAACTTGGCGAGCAGGCTGCCTACGAGACGGGAATCCACGGCCTCCATCCGGAGATGATCAAGCTGATCGGCCGGATGCGGTACCGGACTTCGTACGGCCAGAACATCTACGAGCACTCGAAGGAAGTGTCCTGGATCGCCGGGATGATGGCGGCGGAGCTCCATCTCGACGTCATGCTGGCCAAACGGGGCGGGCTGCTGCATGATGTCGGCAAGGTGCTGACCCACGAGAGCGAAGGCACCCACGTCCAGCTTGGCGTCGAGATGGCGACGAAGTACAAGGAGAATCCCCTCGTCATCAACTGCATCGCGGCCCACCACGATGACGTGGCCCACGAGACGGCCGAGTCGGTCCTGGTCCAGGCGGCGGACGCGATCAGCGGCTCGCGGCCCGGCGCCCGGCGGGAGGCGTTCGAGACCTACGTGAAGCGCCTCACCAAGCTGGAGGAGATCGCCGGGAGCTTCGACGGAGTGGAGAAGGTGAACGCGATCCAGGCGGGCCGTGAGGTCCGGGTGATCGTGGTGCCGGACAAGATCGACGACGCCAAGGCGCAGGAGCTGGCGGAAGCGATCGCCAAGCGGATCGAGGGTGAGCTCCAGTACCCGGGCCAGATCCGGGTGACGGTGATCCGGGAAACCCGGGCGATGGGGCTGGCAAAGTGATCGCGCGGGTTCTCGACGGGACCGCGATCGCCAATGCGATCCGTCGGGACATCGCGGTGGACGCGGCGGCACTGGTGAAGCGGGGCATCCAGCCGGGGCTTGCGGTGGTGATCGTTGGGGAGGACCCGGCCAGTCAGGTCTACGTGGCGAGCAAGGGGAAGGCCTGCCTCGAGGCCGGGATGCACTCCGAAACGATCCGGCTGCCGGCCACCGTCACCGAGGCGGAGTTGCTGGCAGTCGTTGACCGACTCAACGCCGATCCGCGGATTCATGGCTTCCTGGTCCAACTGCCTCTGCCGAAACACATCAGCGGCGAGCGAGTTCTCCTTCGGGTCAACCCCGACAAAGATGTGGACGGTTTCCATCCGATGAACGTCGGTCGCCTCTCGGTCGGGGATCAGACCGCCTTCCGCCCGGCGACGCCCTTCGGGGTGCAGCAGATGCTGATCCGGTCGGGGATCGACACCAAGGGGATGCACGCCGTGATCGTGGGACGCTCGAACATCGTCGGCAAACCGATGGCCAGCCTGCTGGTGCAGGACACGCCGGGCGGCAATTGCACCGTGACGATCTGCCACTCCAGGTCGCGGGACCTCCCCTCGCTCACCCGGCAGGCGGATCTGCTGGTGGTCGCGATCGGCAAGCCGGAGTTCGTCACCGCCGACATGGTGAAGGCCGGCGCGGTGGTGGTGGACGTGGGGATCAACCGGGTGGCGGACTCAGCGTCGGCCAAAGGCTACCGGATCGTGGGCGACGTGGCCTACGGGCCGGTGGCGGAAGTGGCGAGCGCGATCACGCCGGTGCCGGGCGGGGTCGGCAAGATGACGATCGCGATGTTGCTGATGAATACGCTTCAGGCGGCGCGGCAGCAGGCGTGAGGAAGAAGGGTCAGCCCTCGGCGGATGATCTCTTCGGGGAGGGGAGGCCGGCGGTGGCGCCGAGCGAGGCGGACCGCACCGTTCCCGCGGCGCGGCCGGCGTATTCCGTCACCGAGCTGGTGCTTACGCTGAAGGACGCGGTCGAGGCCGCCACGGGGCAGGTCTGGGTCAAGGGTGAGGTGATCGGGCTCAAGGCCTATCAGGCCGGGCACTGGTACTTCACCATCCGGGACGAAGAATCCCAGCTCCGCTGCGTGATGTGGCGGACCTACGCTCAGCGGCTCCGGACGCCGCCGCCCGAGGGAGCGGAGGTCTATCTCCTCGCCACGCCCACGGTGTGGGGACAGCGGGGCGAGCTCCGGTTGAGCGGCGTCACGATGCTCCCGACCAGTGGAGTCGGCCTCCAGCAACTCACCTTCGAGCGGACCCGCGAGGTGCTCGAACGGGACGGCTTGCTCGACCCGGCCCGGAAGCGCGCCCTCCCGCTATTTCCCCGGGCGATCGCCGTGGTGACCAGCCCCGACGGGGCGGTGATCCACGATATCGTGATCGTGGCCCGGCGCCGGTGGCCCGCCGCCCGGATCGTCCTGGTCGGCGCCCGGGTTCAGGGCGACGACGCGGTGGACGAACTGGTCCGCGCGTTAGGCACCGTCAACCGGCTCGAGGGGATCGATCTCTGCGTGGTGGCACGGGGCGGCGGCGGTCGCGACGATCTCCTGGCGTTCAACGCCGAGTCGGTGTGCCGGGCCGTGGCCGCGGTCGTGGTGCCGACCATCAGCGCCGTGGGCCATGAGACCGACGTCACCCTGACCGATCTGGTCGCCGATGTCCGGGCGGCGACGCCCTCGGCCGCGGCCCTCCTCGCGCTGCCGGACCGGGCCGAAGTGGCCCGGCATCTTGCCTCGCTGGCGAGCCGGCTTGGCGGCGGGCTCCGGGGCCGGACCCGGGTGTTGTCGGAGCGGCTTGCCCGAGCCGGCGACCGGGCCCGGCGCTCGATCGAGAGCCGGGTCGAGGAGCGCCGCCGCCGGTGGGAGCGGCTGGCGGCTTCGCTCGATGCCCTGAGTCCGCTCGCGGTGCTGGGGCGGGGCTACGGGGTGGCCCGGCTCGCCGACGGCACCGTCCTCCGCCACCGCGACCAGGCACCGCCCGGTACGCCATTCGGGCTTCGGGTGTCCGACGGTCAAATTTCCGCGAGGGCTGAATGACGCTCGACCCCCTGTCCGCCGATCTGAAGCGCCTCGAAGAAATCGTCCGGCTCCTGGAGCGGGATGACGTTGACCTCGATCAGGCGCTCGGTCTCTTCGAAGAAGGTGTCCGCCATCTCAAGTCGGCCAAGGAGCGGCTGACCGAGGCCGAGGGCCGGGTCGAGCGGGTGCTCGAGGACGCCTCCGGGGTGCTCCGTCTCACGGAACTCGATGGCTGAGGCCGGGCCGGCGGTGGCACTCCTCGCCGAAGCGCGAGAGATCACCGACCGGAGGCTTGCCGATGTCGGGGCCCGGCTCCGGCGGGAAACGCCGGGCCCCCTGGGCGAGGCACTGGCATACGCGTTAGGCACGACGGGCAAGCGGGTTCGCCCGGCCCTGGTGCTGGCCTGCTACCGCGCGCTGGGCGGCACCGGGGATCCCGGCCTCCTGATGACCGCCGTCGAGATCATTCACACGTATTCACTGGTCCACGACGACCTCCCCTGCATGGACGACGACGACCAGCGCCGGGGCCGCCCGACCACCCACGTCGCCTTCGGCGTGCCGGTCGCGACGCGGGTGGGATACCTCCTCGTGACGGTGGCGGTCGAAGTGCTGGCCGAAGCGACCGCGACCCTCGGCCTCCCGCCCGCAGCCCATCAGGCGATCGCCCGATGCCTCCTGGCGGCCAGCGGCATTCAGGGGATGGTCGGGGGGCAGTGGCTCGACCTCGAGGCCGAGGGCCGGTCACTGGTGGCGGGCGACCTCACCGCAATCCACGTCAGGAAAACCGGGGCGTTGATCGAAGCGGCCTGCGTGGTCGGCGGGCTGGCTGCCGGGGCGGGCGTGGGGGCCGTGGCGAGCCTGGCCGGGTTCGGCCGGGACATCGGGCTGGCCTTCCAGGTGGCGGACGACGTCCTCGACGCGACGGCGTCCACCGGTCAGTTGGGCAAGACCGCGGGCCGGGACGCCTCGCTCCAGAAATCGACCTATGTGAGCTTTCTCGGCGTGGCCGGCGCCCGGGCCGAGGCTGAGCGGCTGGCCGCCAGCGCGGTGAGCCGTCTCGCGCCGGGGATCGCCCCGTCCGCCCTGGCCGGGTTGGCCCATTATATTGTCCACAGACAGTCCTGAGGACACCGATGCCATTGCTGGACGGGATCGCCGGACCCGCCGATCTGAAGCGTTTGCGCCGAGACCAACTCCCCGAGTTGGCCATCGAGATGCGGGAGCGGCTGATCCAGTCGTGCGCCCTGACCGGCGGGCACATTGGGGCGAGCCTCGGCGTGGTGGAGCTCTCCATCGCGGTGCTCTACGAATTCGACTCGCCGACCGACAAGGTGGTCTGGGACGTCGGCCATCAAGCCTATGCCTGGAAGCTGCTGACCGGGCGAAACGACCGCTTCGATTCGCTCCGTCAGCGGGAGGGGATCTCCGGGTTCCTCAAGCGATCGGAAAGCGAGCACGATCAGTTCGGGGCCGGCCATGCGGGGACGGCGATGTCCGCCGCCTTCGGCATGGCGACCGCGCGTGACCTCCTCGGCCAGGACCACAAGGTCGTGGCGGTGGTCGGCGACGGGGCTTTGACCTGCGGGCTTTCCTACGAGGGGATGAACAACGCCGGCCATTCCGACCGCGACGTGATCCTCATCGTCAATGACAACGGGATGTCGATCTCCCCCAACGTCGGCGCGATCAGCAAGACGCTCGGCGGGATCGTCGCCAACCCGCTCACCAACCGGGTCAGGGAGAAGGTCAAGCAGGTCACCCTGAAACTGGGCGGTGTGTTCGGCGAGGGCGTGGTCGATTTTGCCAAGAACGTGGAGGAGAGCGTCAAGAATCTCTTCTCCCAGGGAATGTTCTTCGAGGAACTGGGGTTCCGGTATTTCGGCCCGATCGATGGGCACGATCTGCCCAAGCTCTGCGACACGCTGCGGTTCGTCCGCGGGCTCAAGGGCCCTCGGGTGATTCATGTGCTCACCGAGAAGGGCAAGGGTTTCGGGTTCGCCGAGGAGAACCGGGAAAAGTGGCATGGCCTGGCCGCCTACGATCCGGAAACCGGCGAAGCGCGGAAAAAGGCCAGCGGGCCGCCGACCTGGACCCAGGTGTTCGGCGACGCCCTCGCGGATCTGGCGGTCGATCACCGGGATTTCGTGGTGATCACCGCCGCGATGCCGTCGGGCACCGGGACCAACATCTTCCAGAAGACCTGGCCGGAGCGATTCTTCGACGTCGGGATCGCCGAAGGGCACGCCGTGACATTCGCGGGCGGTCTGGCGACCCAGGGCGTCCGGCCGGTCTGCGCGATCTACTCCACGTTCCTCCAGCGTGCCTACGACAACATCATCCACGACATCGCCATTCAGCACTTGCCGGTGATGTTTTGCATGGACCGGGCGGGCCTGGTGGGTGAGGACGGCCATACCCACATGGGGCTCTATGACATCGCCTACATGCTGGCGGTGCCCGGGATGGTGGTGACCGCGCCCAAGGACGCCGACGAATTGATCGGGCTTCTCAAGACCGGGCTTGGGCACAACGCGGGCCCGTTCTGTACCCGGTACCCCCGGGACAAGGCGCCCGCGGCGCCGAGCCCGGCCCGTTCGGTCCCGGCAGTCCCGTTCGGCACCTGGGAGCGGCTGCGGAGCGGGAAGGACGTCGCCATCCTCGCCGTTGGCACCATGGTGGCGCCGGCCGTCGAGGCCGCAGCCCACCTCGCGGTGGAAGGCGTCGACGCGACGGTGGTGAACTGCCGGTTCCTCAAACCCTACGACCGCGCGATGCTCGAGTCCATCACGGCCGAGACCCGGCTGCTGGTGACGGTGGAGGAAGGGGTCGTCGTCAACGGCTTCGGCGCGATGCTGGCCCGGGAGATGAGCGACGCGCATCCCGAGGTGCGGGTGGTGGCGATGGGAACGCCGGACCGTCTCATCGATCAGGCCCCCCGCGCCGACCAGCTGAGCTGGTTCGGACTCACCGGAAAGGGGATCGCCGCCCGCGTGCTGGCGGCCCACCACGAAGGAAGCCTCGAGGCGCGATGAACGTCGGTGTCGTGGGGAATCCGCGCTACGGCGGACTCGCGGCCATTCTTTCCGGAATGGCCGCGCGCGCGCCGAGTCAGGGCATTACCTACTACACCGAGCCCGAGTTGGCGCCGCTATGGGACCGGCCGATGCCGCCGATCGGGATCGGCACCCTCGATGCCCTGCTGACCCTCGGGGGTGACGGGACGCTGCTCCGGGGGGCCCGTGCCCTCGCGGGGCAGCCAGTCCCGGTGCTCGGTGTCAATCTGGGCCGGGTCGGGTTCCTCACCGCCTGCACCCGGGCCGAGCTCGACCAGGCGCTTACCCGGCTGGCGGCTCGTGACTTCGTGATCGAACCGCGGCTGGCGCTCGACACCGAAATTCACGGCGCCCAGGGCAACCGGTTCACGCTGGCGGCCGCGCTCAACGACGTCACCGTCCACAAGGCCGGCGTGGCCCGGATGATTCAGCTCCGGGTCCAGGTCGATGGTCAGGATGTCGGGCCCTACAGCGCCGACGGGCTCATCATCGCCACCCCGACCGGCTCCACTGCCTACTCGCTCTCGGCCGGCGGACCGATCATCGCGCCCGACGTCGAGGCGCTGGTGATCACGCCGATTTGCGCCCACACGCTCGCGGTCCGCCCGCTGGTCATTCCGTCGAGTTCGACGATCCGGATTCTTCCGCTCCGCGGGTCGTCCGAGGACCTCCTGGTGTCGGTGGACGGCCAGCAGGCGATGACCCTCGGCCCCGGCGACGCGATCGAGCTCAAGAAGAGCAGCCACGACGTGCAGTTGGTTCGGTTCGAGAGCCGAAGCTACTTTGGCCGGCTTCGGGACAGTCTCCGCTGGGGCGACCTGGCCGAGCGCGATCCAGCGCCATGATCACCGAACTCCGGGTTCGCGACCTGGTCACGGTCGCGGATCAGACCCTCCAGTTCGGCGCCGGCCTCAATGTCCTCACCGGTGAGACCGGGGCCGGCAAGTCGATGCTGATCGACGCGCTGGCGCTCTTACTGGGCAGCCGGGCGGACCCCGGCGCCGTCCGTCCCGGTGGCGGCAAAGCGATCGTCGAGGGTGTGTTTGAACCACTGCCGAAGCCGTTAGGCGCCGTGCTGGCGGAGCTCGGCCTCGACGCCGATGACGATCGCCTGGTGATCCGCCGCGAGATTTCGGCCGAGGGGCGGTCCCGGGCCTGGGCCAACGGGAGTCCCACCACGGTGGCCGCGCTGGAACGGATTGGTGGGATCCTGGCCGATCTCCACGGCCAGCATCAGACGGTCTCGCTGCTCCAGACCGACACCCAGCGGGATCTGCTCGATGGCTATGCCGGCGCCCGGCCCGAGGCCGTCGCCGTGGCCGAGTGTCACGCCGATCTGGTTCGGCTGGTGGCCGAGGAGCATGCTCTGACGGTCCGCCGGGACGAGGTCCGCAAAAAAGCCGACTACCTCCGCCACGTGGTTCAGGAGATCGACGCCGCCCGGCTCGTCCTCGGCGAGGACGAGCGGCTGGAGACCGAGATCCAGAAACTGTCCCACGCCTCGGAGATTCGGGTGCTGGGAGAATCGGCCGCCCGGGCGATCGACGACGAGGACGGCGGGGCGCTCAAGTCCCTGAGCCAGGCCGAGCGCGCGGTAACCCAGCTCGAGCGGCTCGACCCCGCCGTCGCCGAATGGCGGACCCTGATTGACGTCGCGTACACGGCGCTGGACGAACTGGCCCGCGCCGCGAGGACCTACACCAATGGCGTGGACGAGGATCCCGGCCGGCTGGCTGAGCTCGAGCGGCGCCGCGCGGTGCTCGATCGGCTCTGTCAGAAGTACGGGGCCACGGTGGCCGAGGTCGTCGCCACCCGGGAGGAATCGGACGCAGAGCTGGCGCTCGCGGACGGGGCGGAATTCGATCTCAAGACGCTGGGCGCCCGCCGGAAGACGGCCGAGGAAACGCTCGGGGCGGCGGCCAAGGCGCTTTCTGAACGCCGGCGGATCGGCGGAGACCGCCTGGCCCGGGCCGTCAACCGGCAGCTCCCGAAGCTCGGTCTGGCGGGCGGCCGGTTCGAGGTGACGCTGCTCTCCGCGGCGGTGACAGGGCCGCATGGCGCCGAGACGGTTCAGTTTACCGTTCAACTCAACCAGGGTCTCGAGGCGCGGCCGATCAACCGGGCCGCGTCCGGGGGCGAACTGTCCCGGCTCATGCTGGCCCTCAC
>JAYUZK010000074.1:0-5045 GCA_043751835.1 Gemmatimonadota bacterium
GGCAGCGGCGAGGAGGCGGCGTGGTTGAGATAGGCCGCCTCATGGGCCGGGCCCAACTCACGGGCGGTCAACTCGGATAGTGACGTCACTGGCATCCCTCCTCATGCGAGGATAGTCTAGCTCAGTCATGCGCGTCCGCGTCAGGGCCTATCTGGCCACCTTCGTCTTCTGGCTCGCCTATTCCTGGGCGGCCCGGGTGCTCTTTCTCGCCTATCACTGGGCCCGGGCGGCGGAGCTTCCGCTGGGCGAGCTGGCGGGCACCTTCCGGGCCGGATTCCGGCTCGACGTCTCGGGCGCCGCCTACCTCACGGCGCTTCCGGCGCTGTTGCTCATCCTGTCGGTACTGCCCTGGTTCCAGCGGATCGCGGTGATCGGCATCGGAGCCTGGACTTCGGTGGTGGCGGTGGCGGGCGCGTTCCTGATCGCGACCGACCTCGAGATCTACCGCCGATGGGACCGCCGGATCGATGCCGCGATCGTGCCGTATCTCGCCACCCCGAAGGAAGCCTGGGCCTCGGCCGGGGCGAGTCCCCGGCTGCTGCTCGTTCTGCTGGCCCTCGCTTTCGGGGCGGGGGCGGCATGGCTCTACCGGCGGGTCGTGATGCGGGACCTGGAACGACTGGAACGGGCCCATCCCCTCTGGGTGGTGCCATCGGTTCTGATGATCGGCTTGCTGGTCGCTCCGGCCCGCGGCGGCTTTCAGGAGATCCCGCTGACCCAGGGCAGCGCCTACTTCTCGGCCCGGCCGTTCGCAAACTTCGCGGCCCAGAACGCCCTCTGGACCTTTGTCGAGTCGGTGACCCTGGGACAATGGGATCGGGTCAACCACTACACGGCGATGAGGGCGGATGAGGCGGATGGACTGATGGGCGAGGCTCGGGCCAGGGCCGGGCCCACCCGGCCGATACCGGTGGAGCCGTCACGACCCAATATCCTGCTGATCATCTGGGAAAGCGGGTCGGCCCGGGCGATCGGAGCGTTAGGCGGCGTTGCCGGCGTCACCCCGGCATTCGATTCCCTGACGCGCGACGGGATCCTGTTCCGGCAGTTCTACGCGGCGGGAGACCAGACCCAGAAGGGCGTCGCGGCACTGCTGAGCGGGTTCCCAGGCCTCCCGCGCGGCTCGATGCTGAAGACGCCACGAAAGGCGGCGGCTCTTCCGGCCGTGGGCCGGGACTTCCATCGGAATGGCTACCGGACCGCGTTTTACTACGGCGGCGAGCTCGAATTCGCGGGCCTGAGGCCCTATCTGCTGGGGGCGGGGTTCGATCAGGTGGTGGGGAAGGATGATTTTCCGAAAGCCTCGTGGAATTCCCTCTGGGGCGCGCACGACTTGGTCGTGGCCGACCGGGTGCTCGCCGACCTTGCGACAAGCCGGGAGCCGTTCTTCTCGGTCTGGCTCACCCTGTCGAGCCACGAACCATTCGAGACTCCGGAGCCTGTCACCATCCGCGGCACCGACTGGCAGAGCCAGTACTTCAACTCACTGGCGTACACCGATCGGGTCATCGGCCGGCTGATCGCAGCCGCCCGCCGGGCGCCTTGGTGGAAGAACACGCTGGTGGTGATCGTGGCCGATCACGGACGCCGGGTGGTCCCGCTCGACGAACGCGCACCGTTCAAGGATGCCAGGGCCTTGTTCCGGATTCCGATGCTGTGGCTCGGTGGCGCCGTGACCGCCCGCGACAGCGTGGTGGACGAGATCGGGTCGCAGGTGGATCTTGCACCGACGCTGCTCGAAGTGGCGGGGATCACCCCGGCGGCGCCCTACCGGTGGGCTCGCTCGCTGTTCGAGCCGGTGGCAAAACCCTTTGCCTACTACGGGTTCCAAGCCGGATTCGGGCTCGTCACGCCTGGGGGCAATCTGGTGTACGACGCCCACGCCGGCCAGTTCGTGACTCGGACCGGCAGCGCCACGGCGGCCGACGAACGGCTGGGCCGCGCCCTGATGCAACTCACCTACCAGGAATACCTCGACCGGTGACCCGACGCCGATCTCTGCTTTCTGGACGCCGTCGAACTCGCCGCGCGGATCCGCCGCCGCGACCTCTCGGCCCGCGAGGTGATGGAAGCGCACCTCCGGCAAATTGGAGCGACGAACCCCGCGATCAACGCCATCGTGACGCTGGTGGCTGATGGGGCCCTGACACAGGCCCGGCTGGCGGACGAGCGACAAGCCAGGAGACGGCCGGGATCCGGACCACTCTTCGGTTCGCCGATCTTCCGCGACTACGTCCCGCCCGTGAGTTCGCTCCTGGTGGAGCGGCTCCAAGGCGCGGGGTCGCAGACCTTCAACCCGATCGTCGGCGCCACCCGGGAATGGTGGCGCTCGGTGGCGGATCTGGCGCTCATGCTCCAGCCCATCGCGGGGCCGGACCCGCGTTCGCCGATCGCGATCGAGGAGCCCGGTTCCCGGTTCGCGGCATCCGGATCGCCGGGACTGCCGGGCTGGGCCTGCCGTTCGAGCCGGGCGTCCTGGCGGTCACCGATCACCAGCGGGCCACCTTCGAATCGTTAGGCTGCATCGTGGAGAACGACCAGCCGGCGATGGGCGAGGCGGACGCGATTTTCAAGGGCCTGAGCACATACATCGACTGGATGAAGTCGTGTTACTACGTCTCGGCCCTCGGGCTTCCGGCCCTGTCCGCGGTGGGGCGGCACCACGACGATTTCGGGGTCCTCCAACTCGGGTATGCGTTCGAGCAGGCGACCGGGTTCGGGCACCGGCGAGCGGATGCTTCTCTCACCGCCTAGATTGGGGAATAACAAGGAGTCGTGATGAATACCGAAACCTCGGTGACCAGCAATCCCATCCTCCGGCGGATCCGCGCCGAGACCACGACGGTGAGCGCGACACCGATGACGGTGGCCGGTACGGTCCGGAAGACCGGCGCTCTGCTGGGCCTGACCCTCGGTGCCGCGGGCATGGGCTGGTGGTCCCTGGGCACCGGACGGTTTCCGGCCGAGCTGCTGTTCCCGGTCATGATCGGCTCGATCGTGGTCGGGCTGGGTCTCGCCATCCTGGTCGCGGTCCGGCCCCTCACCGCCTCGTGGGCCGGCCCGGTCTACGCCGTCTGCCAGGGCGTCATGCTCGGCCTGGTTTCCTCGACGATCAACGCCGCCTACAAGGGCCTGCCGGTGATGGCCGTGGGTCTCACGTCGGCGACGTTCGCGGTGATGCTGGTGGCCTACCGAACCAAGGTCGTCACCGTCACCGACCGATTCCGCGCCATCGTCGTTGGGCTTACTGGCGGGGTGATGGTGTTCTACCTGATTTCGCTCGGGGTCCAGCTCGTTACCGGGTTCCAGATTCCCTTCCTGATGGAGGGCGGGGCGCTGGGCATCGGGTTCAGCCTGTTTGTGACCGGACTCGCGGCGGTCAATCTGCTGCTCGATTTCCGGAGGATCGAGGATGGGGTCGCGGCGGGAACGCCGGAGGCCTACGAATGGGCCTTTGCGACAGGGCTCGTCATTACGCTGATCTGGCTGTACCTCGAGATCCTGCGCTTGTTGCGGAAATTGCGGCGGTAGCGGGAATTGGAGGGCGAGCGGATGCTCGCCCCAACGTGATCCCAACGGGGGGTCAATCGACGACGTCCCGCGGGGAACGGCCGGTGACCGCGATCAGGGGCGGCGCCGGCCGGGTCGTGAAGAAGATCGACCCATCATGGGCCGGGAACCGGTCCTGGTAGCGGCGAGCCCACTCGGCCAGGAATCGATCGGCGTCATCCCGCCGGATCATCGCCCAGACGCTCCCGCCGAACCCCGCTCCGAAGGCCGAGGCCGCGACAGCACGTTCCTCGATCGCCAACCCGACCAGCGAGCGGGTTTCCTCGATCTGATTGCCAAGCCCCTGTTCCGCACCGGACTGGGAGCTCGCCGCAAGGTCCCCGACGACGGGCCAGTCCCTCCGGTCGAGAGCGCCTCGAAAACCCGGGATCGACGTCCGGCACTCGGCCGTCAGCTGAATCAGCCGCCGTTCGAGCCGGCCCGCCGAGGCCCGGTCCTCGAGCCGACCCAACCGGGCCACCACGGGCCCGAGCAGACCGTCGCCGTCGATCAGGATTCTGCCTAACGTCATGGCCCGGTCACCCTCGCCGGCCACCACATCCCGGAGCGCGGCCGTCATCCGGGCGAGGTCGTTGTAGTGCTCGAGCGCCGCCCCGGTCTTCTCCGCGACCACCCCGCTCGCCGCCACGGCAAAGAGATGATCCTCCGGCCAGCCCACCGTCCCCTCCGGGAGAACCGGATCGAACCGGAACTGCGCCAGGTGGTCGGCCACGGAACAGATAATCGCGGTCTGATCCTGGCTTCCACCCATGGTGCCGACCCCGACCCCGCCGGCAAACCCGCGAAAAACCCGGCCGTTCTCCATCGCGCCGAGATAGCCGGCCAGATCCACCAGGCTATGAAGATTGGCCCGGAACCCGGGGTCCTGGTCGAGCCGGCTCGCATCGATCATCGCCCAGGCGATCCCGACCACCAGCGCGCTCGAGCTGCTGACCCCGGCCGCGAACGGGATGTCGCTCGCGAAGACCAGGTCGATTCCTTCCACCCGGGGGCCAAAGTCCCGCGCCAGCCGGGCGGCCACGGTGGCGGGATAGTTGCCCCAGTCGCCACGCGGCGCAGGGAGATTGGGGTCCAGCGCGAATTCCCGCTCCTGGCCGAGCCGCACGTCCACGATCCGGACCCGGCGATCGCCCCGAGGCCGCGCGACAAACGCGATGCCCTGCTCGGTCGCGCACACCAGGCTCCGCCCGCCGGCATAATCAGTGTGCTTGCCAAGGACCTCGATCCGGCCCGGCGCGTGGTAGCGCCGCACGGCGGGGCCGGTGAGGCCAAGTTCGGCGGCGGCCCGTTCGACGGGGTCGAACAAGGCAACCCGGCGGCGGATCTCATCGCTCCGGAAGCCGGCCCGCGCGAGGATCGCGGCAAGCGAGGCGCTCAGAGCTGCACCTCGACCCCGCGGACTCGGCGCTCGACCTCGGGAATGTCGCCGCGATGCGAGAGGTCGAGTACGCCACCCGCAAATGGCACCACCCGGA
>JAYUZK010000075.1:0-5867 GCA_043751835.1 Gemmatimonadota bacterium
GAGTGCCAAGGAGCGCCGCCGCTGGGAACTCCACGTTCGGTTCCGGCTTGCGGCCGAGTTCGGGGAGGCGGCTGCGGCGCTGGTACCGATCCACTGGGACGATTCGAGGAAATGCATATGATTATTGCAGATTTGACATCTGAAAGCATACAACATATCATTTATCGTATGCGAACCACACTGGATCTACCCGAAGGCCTGGTCGAGGAAGCGAAGACGTTGCTCGGCTACAAGTCCAAGACGGACACGATTGTGTTTGCCCTGGAGGAGCTGATTCGGCGCCGGAAGATCCAACGGCTGAAGGGCCTGTTCGGCAAGGTTCCCATCGAGATTGACATCGCCAAATCGCGGCGGCGGCCCGGCCCAGGGCCCCGCCCGTGATCTGCGCGGACACCTCAGTCTGGATCGCGGCCCTTCGCGATGCCGGCGGACTGGAAGCCCAGCATCTTGGCGAGTTGATGGATGCGGATGAGGTGCTCATGCCGGTCATTGTCCGGCTCGAGTTGTTGGGGGGCGCCCGCCAGAGGGATCAGGCTGGGCTGAGGGAGTTGTTGTCGGCGCTACCCCAGGCGGTGCCCGATGCCGGCACCTGGAGCCGGATCGAGGAGTGGATTGGCGGCGCCGTTGGCCGCGGCCAGCGGTTCGGGGTCGGCGATCTGGTCATCGCCGCGACCGCCGCCGATCACGACGCGCCGATCTGGTCGCTCGATGAGGATTTTGGGCGAATGGAGAAGCTGGGCTTCGTGAAGCGCTACGCCGCGGTCTGATACCGGCCGTCGGGGTTCTGCAGGACCTCCCCCATCACGAGCAGGATGTCCACATGCCGACGGACGATGTCCGCCTTGGCGCCGGTGAACTCGGCGGCAATTTCTTCGATCGTCCGGGCCGTCGACGCCAGCAGGCGTTTGACGGCGCCGATCTGGCTGATGACATCGGTTGGCCAGGCGGGGCGCTTGACCTTTTTCGCTGCCGTGGTGGCGTCGGTGAGCCCGAGGTCGGGCGCGGCGACGGGGAGATTCTTGCCGAATCGCGGAATCTGATAGTCAGGCCGGAGCCAACAAACCTTGCCGGCCTTCTCTTCCTTGACGCGCTCGTCGTGGAGCGCCACCAGGCGTTCGAGGATCACATCCTTTTCGAGCGGCCATTCCCAGCCGTAGGCGTTGGCGACTAGCGCATCTAGTTCGTCGTGGAGGTCCTGAGGACGCAGGCTGCTGTCTCATGCACCCTCCGTTCCTTGGGTGCTAACGATTCGCCGCTACGGAGCTTCTCAATCACGTTATACATGCTAGTCATGGTGACCGCTTCGTCGCGCACGAGCGCCGGTCCGAGATCTGCCATGGCTCTCAGATACCGTTTCTCGGCCGGGGTCAGCCGATCGAAGCGAACACGAAAGAAGCTCTCGTCTAGCGCGGCCACCGCCTCTGCCGACGCCCGGTCGACATCCGCCCCCGTGATTGGAGTGGCGGCGGCGGTGTCCCAAGCGCGCTTGCCCCATTCCTGGAGGAAGTACGGGTATCCCTTCGTTTGTTGGACGATGTGCTCGAGCGCCTCGTCGGTGAACTCGACCCCCTGAGCGGTGGCGGGTTTCGCGATCGCGATCCGGGCAGCCTCCGGCGGAAGCGGCCCGATCTCCGGAAAATCGAAGAGCCGCTCGGCATAGGATTTGGCCCGGCCCATCCGGCCCCGGAGTTGGGGCCGGCCGGCGCCCACGAGTACAACGGGGAGCTGGCGCTGCGAGGCCCGGTGGAGCCCCACGATCAACGCAGCCAGTTGCTCCTCCGGCACATATTGGAGTTCATCGATGAAGAGTACCAGCGCCGTACCCGCCTCTTGGGCTGCTGCCCCGGCCACTTCGAGCAGCGCCTGGAGATCATGCTCGAGGTCTCCGTTGTCCGCGAGGCCGGGCTCCGGTTCGTAGTCGACGCCGACCTCGATGTCCTGGTACTTGACCTTGAGCGCCCGCACCGCCAAGTCCTTGGCCTTCTCGGTTTTGGAGAGGCGAAGGAGCGCCACCCGGAGTTGTGGCGCCAAGAGCGCCGGCAAGGACCGTTGCTCCGGCGCCTCCACCCGGATGGTTTGAATGCCGGATTCCTCGGCATCCTGCCGCATCCGGTCTAGCAACACGGTCTTCCCCACGCCCCGGAGCCCAACCATGAGGACACTCTTGCTCGGCAGGCCTCGATATTACACGAAAGAAGTAAATTGCCTAATAGCCGTATAAGTCATCACTTGGAACGCCGACGTCAGAGTTGCCCGCCCAAGGTGTATTAGGATCGGCACCGGGGGGAAGCGAGTCGCCATGTCACCGCTGGTACAGATCGACGAGGTCGCGGAGGCGGCCGCTGATCTCGGGGGTGAGCTGGTCGTGCGAGTAGCGGAATTCCCAGTTGCCGGACTGCCGGCCGGGAACGTTCATCCTCGCCTTGCTGCCGAGCCCCAACACATCCTGCATCGGGATCAAGGCAATGTCCGCCACCGAGGCCAGAGCGGTACGGATGAGCGTCCAGTGCATCTCGCGGCCGTCGGTCCCGAGGTATCGCATGGCGTGATCTCTCTCCTTGGTCACGTCGTCCGCGCTGCGGGTGGAGTCTCCCGCCCCGGTCGAGTGCCACCAGCCGACCGTGGTGTCGTTGTCGTGGGTTCCGGTGTAGACCACCCGCTCCCGCGGGTAGGTGTGGGGCAGGAAGGTGCTGGCCAGCCCATCGGAACCAAAGGCAAACTGCAGGATGCTCATGCCGGGGTAGCCGAACTGCTCCCGGAGCGTTTCGACTTCCGGGGTGATGAGGCCGAGGTTCTCGGCCACGATCGGGAGCGGTCCTAACGCAGCCGTGATCGCGGTGAAGAGGTCGGCGCCTGGGCCCTTGACCCACCGTCCGTTGACCGCGGTCGTCTCGGCGGCGGGCACTTCCCAGTACGCTTCGAAGCCCCGGAAGTGGTCGACCCGGACGAGGTCGAAGAGTTCGAACGCGGACCGCATTCTCCGGATCCACCAGTCGTATCCCCGGGCCCGCATCGCCTCCCAGTCATAGATCGGGTTGCCCCAGAGCTGGCCGGTGGTACTGAAATAGTCCGGCGGCACTCCAGCCTGCACCACCGGGCGCCCGTCGTCGTCGAGTTCGAACAGCGAGGGATTGGACCAGACGTCGGCCGAGTCGTGGGCGACGTAGATCGGGATGTCGCCCATCAAGCTGATGCCGCGGTCGCCACAGGCCTCTCGCAACGCACGGAACTGCTGGAAGAAGAACCACTGCTCCCGGCGGCCGTGCTCCATTTCGTCGGCCAGACGGGACTTCCAGTCATCGAGCGCGGCCGGGTCCCGCAGGGCGGCACCGCGATCCCAGTCGGTCCATGCCACGCCGCCGTGCGCCTTCTTCAGCGCCATGAACAGGGCGTAGTCCTCGAGCCACCATCCCTGATCGGCGACGAAAGCGTGGTAACCGTCATCCGGGACGAAGTCGGCGGTCGCTTGCCGTAGCAGCGCCCGCTGGTGCGGGATGACCCGTTCGAAATTCACTCGGTGCGCGGGGAAATGGCCGGGCTGGTCCGGAACGTGGACGAGCAGGGAATTGCCCGCGAACGCCGAGAAACACTGGTAGGGTGAGTTGCCGTACCCGGTGGGCCCGATCGGCAGCATCTGCCAGATCTTCATGCCCGCTTCGGCGAGGAAGTCGAGGAACCGGTGGGCTTCCGGGCCGATCTCGCCGATGCCGTTGGCACCGGGGAGCGAGGTGGGATGGAGCAGGATACCGGCGGAACGCGGGAAGCTCATGTCGAAGCGAATATAGTCTGGCCGCCCTCGTCGGATGGGGGTAGTTTTCTCCACCCCAGTGACGTCTTCCGACCGGCCCCGCCTGATCCGCCTCGCCAAAAGCGGCTGACTTTCCCCAATGTTCGGCATTGATCCCTTGATCCAAGGATGTGGGCGGATGAACAGGTGGCAGACAGTCGCGGCTCCGGCCTGGTGCTGCTCGCGATCGACGGTCCGAGCCCGACCATCGCGGGCGGGATGGTCTTTGTGAGTTCCGGGTACGGGGTGTTTGGGCAGACGCCCGGCAACGTGCTGCTGGCGTTCGGATTGAAGAGTCGATGAACCGGTCGCCGTCGCCGTGACCGCTTGCCGGGAGGACGCCCTGGCGTTGAGCGCCCGGGTCGCCGCCTGGCAGGATTCACGTTACGAGTGGTTTCGGCTACAAATCCAGGCCGAAATCGCCGCATTGCTCGGCGACCTGCCTCGCGCCGTCGAACTGGCGCGCGCCCTCTACGCACACTCGGGGGGGAATTTATTATGGAAAATAACCACGCCAATCCAGTCTGGGCCAAGCTGAGGAACTACCCGCTCTGGGTTGCGTTCGTGGCTCCCAGGTGAGCAGGAGCCCGCCGGGCTGACGCCGGGCAACGTGCAGCTGGCGGCGATGGCAGTGGACGTTCCACGGGTGCTCTTCGCCGGGCCGTACAATCTGGGCAGTCGTACGATTCACACCCGACGGATCGCATCGTCGGCCCGGTTACTCGACTCGGCCAAGGTACTTGTCGAGCCAGGCAAGCACCTCCCTGATCATGGCCGGCCGGTCGGCGGTTACCCCGTGCGGCGTCTCGAGAATGACGTGACGTTTGTCGGCGGCCGGAGTCCCGAGCATCCGGAACAGCGGCAACTGGGCCCGGTTCAATGAAAAGCTGAAGTCGTAGCGCCCGTTTACCATCAGTACCGGCCGGGTGAACCGCGGGGCGAAGTCGACCTGGTCGGTTCCCGGCGCCGGCGGGTCGAGGAAAAATCCTCCATCCAGCAAGACCACGGCCTTGAGCCGATCCTGCCACAGCGTCGTGTAAATGACGCCTTCCGCCGCTCCCATGCTGACGCCGAGATAGCCGAGTCGGGTCGAATCGATGTCGGATCGGGTGGTGAGATAGTCGAGCGCCCGCCCGAGATCCTTGGCCCGCTGGGCGGTGATGGCCGCGTTGTCCTGGGATGCTCCCGGCTTCGTCCCCCTGGTGCGCCGCTCGTAGGTGTCCTGGTACACCGGGTAGAGCACCGCACGGCCGCTCTTGATCACGTAGTCGAAGAACGGCCCGTCGCCGAGTTCCCGGCTGCTCGTCAGGCCCAGAATGTTGGCACTCGGGAAGAACGCCATCGTCTGGTACGGGGGGCGAACCCGCTTGGGGAGGAACAGGTAGGCGGCGAAGCGCTCGTTCCCATAGGCGGCGTCGAGCGTGACCTTCTCCAGCCGCCAGTCCGGGGTGTCCTCGACGACCCCTTCGACCTTGGCATTGAGCGGGGTTCGGTCGTACATGTACCTGGTCCGGTACGCCCGGAAGACAGCGTCGGAGGCCGGCCGGACGTTGGCGAAATCGCGATCGAACGGCGTGATCGGCCGGGTGGCGTTGGCCGGCAGGGGCGCGGTGTTCTTGACGCAGCGGATTCCGTTGCCGGCCGAGCGATCGAAGGGTGACAGCCCTTCGGGTTCGGCATAGATATAGGTTGGCGAGGATGCGGCGCCGCCGAGAATGAAACGACGGTCGGCGTCGAGCGTGTTCAGGGTCCACTCCCGCACGTTGCCGGCCATGTCGTAGGTCCCGAATGGGCCGAGCCCCTTGAAGCTGCCGACCGGGGCCGGACTCGACCGTCCGATGTTGCTGGCCGCCACGGTGTAGCGGCCGTAGCTCGCCGGCGCGGCCAAATACCACTGGGAGAACGTCGGCAGGGTCTTGCCGGCGAATGCGGCATAGGCCGAGGCTTCGTACCAGCTCACACCCGAAACCGGATAGTCCGCCTGGCCTTGGGGATAGTGGCCGCCTTCCCAAGTCGACGGCCCGGCGCGTCCGGAGCGATCTCGGAATCGAGCCATGGCACCTGCCCATGTCAGGGGCCG
>JAYUZK010000076.1:0-15037 GCA_043751835.1 Gemmatimonadota bacterium
ACCGATCCGGCCCGGCGGGCCGCAGCGGTGGCGCGCGCGACGGAGTATTTCAATGCCCACCCCTATCTCGACGGCATCGCGGTCGGGGCGGCCGCGAAAGCCGAGTTCGATGGGGTGCCGCCGGCCACCATTCAACGGCTCAAGACGGCGCTCGCCGGGCCGCTCGGCTCCCTTGGTGACCAGTTGTTCTGGATCGGCGTTCTTCCGGCCGTGACGGCCGCCGTCATCATCGCGGTGACGCTCGGGGCCGGCCTTCCGGCCGTCGCCGTCGGGGTCGGTTCGTACCTCGGTATCCGGCTGTACGTGACGATCTGGGGCACTCGATTGGGACTCGAGTCGGGGCTTGCCGTGGCGTCGGCGCTGAAGGCCTCGCGACTGACCGATCAGGTTCGCCGGGTCGGCCTGTTGGCCGGTGTTCTGGTCGGCGCGGCGGCCCCGCTGGCCGGCCGGTGGCTGGCGGGCAGCAACCCGGGGGCGGCGGGCACGGCGGCCTTCGCGCTCGGGACCGGCTTCGGGATCGTGGCGGCGCTGGTCAGGTTCCGGGTGCCGACGGCGCGGCAGGTGACGCTGGTCGTGATGGCAGTGGTCGTCCTCTGGCATTGGAGCGTGTGACGTGACCGAACGACAGGTGCGGATCGTCAACCCGCTGGGGCTGCATGCCAGGCCGGCCGCTCAATTCGTCAAGCTGGCTGCCGGCTTTTCGTGTCAGGTCGAAGTGGTCAAGGACGGAGCGCCGGTCAACGGGAAGAGCATCATGGGGGTCATGATGCTGGCGGCCGAGTCCGGGTGCACCCTGATCCTCAGGGCGGACGGTGCCGATGAACTCGGGGCAGTCGAGGCGCTGGCTGCTTTGGTGGCGTCGGGATTCGGGGAGACATGACCACCGGCCGAATTCTCCGCGGCGTGGGCGTATCGCCGGGGCTTGCCCTGGCGCCCGCCGTGGTCCTGGAATGGCGATTTCCGGAGGTGCCCGACCGGTCCGTGAGTCCGGAAGAGGTGGACCATGAGGTCCGTCGTCTCCATGAATCGGTCCGAGCCGTCTCCGAGTATCTCAACATGCTTCGGGAGCGGGTGCTGCATCGGGCCGGCCTCGAGGAATCGAGGATCTTCGAGGCCCAGATCCTCATGGTGGAGGATCTGGACTTTCTCGCGAGCGTCGAGCAACTGATCCGGAAGAACAATCTTAGTGCCGAGACCGCGTTCGAGTTCAAGGCGCTCGAGCTGAGGGTGGCGTTTCAAGGGATGGGTAACCTCAGGATGCGGGAGCGGCTGGCCGACCTCTCCGCCACCCAGATCCGAGTGCTTCGCCACCTGATGGGTCGATCCGACGACGAGTTGGCCGCCCTTCGCGAGCATGAGCACGTCATCGTGGTCGCGCACGAGCTGTCGCCGGGACTCACCGTTCAGCTGGACCGGGATCAGCTCCTCGGCCTGGTGAGCGAGGAGGGAACCCGGACCTCGCACGCCGCCATCCTGGCCCATTCACTCGGGATTCCCGCTGTCATGGGCGCGGCCGGCGCGCTCGACCGGATCAAGTCAGGTGGACTGGTGCTGATCGACGGCCAGACCGGTATCATCGTGATTGACCCCACCGCCGATGAACTCGACGTGGCCAAGGCCCAGGCGACGCGCCGGCACAAGCTCGACCTCGAGCTGGAAGGCGCGAGCCAGCAACCGGCGGTCTCACCCGATGGGGTGGAAATCACGCTCATGGGCAACGTCGATCTTCCGGATGAGATCGAGGCGGCCGTCCGACACGGCGCCCAGGGCGTGGGCCTCCTTCGGACCGAGTTTCTGGTGACGGGCCGTGCCAACCTCCCGACGGAGGACGAACAGCTCGAGTATTTCCGGCGGGTCGGCGCTGCGTTTCCCAATCATCCCGTGGTGATCCGGAGCTATGACCTGGGAGGGGACAAGTTCCCCGGCGCCTTCGAAGCGCCTGCCGAGGCCAATCCGTTCCTCGGTTGGCGTTCGATCCGGGTCTGCCTCGACCACCCGGAGATCTTCCGCCCGCAGATCCGGGCCATGCTGCGGGTCGCGGCGGAACGGAAAATCAAGGTCATGCTGCCGCTCATCACCCGGGTCGACGAGGTCACCGCCTCACGAGCGATGGTGGAGGAAGAGGCGGCGAAATTGCGGGCGGCGGGTATCCGCGCCGCCGAGACCCTCGAAATTGGCGTCATGGTCGAGACGCCCGCCTCGGTGGTGATCGCAGACAGGCTGGCCCGGGTGGCCGCTTTCTTCAGCGTTGGGACCAACGACCTCACCCAATACACCCTCGCCGTCGATCGGGGCAGCGCCCAACTCGCCAGCCGGTTTACTCCGCTCGATCCAGCGGTCCTTCGCCAACTCGTGACCGTCCGGGACGCGGCCAGGCGGGCCGGGATTCCCGTGAGTGTCTGCGGCGAGATGGCCTCCGAGCCCCTCAGCGTAATGATGCTGATCGGGCTCGGCTACGACACCCTCAGCGTGGCGCCGCCAACGTTGCCAGTGGTGAAGTGGCTGGTCCGCCAGGTGCCGGCGGCGGTGTGCCGGGCGGCGGCGGCTGAGGCACTCGAAGCCGATTCGCCCAGTGAGGTAGAGGCCATCTTGAGAACTGCCGCGCAAGGCCATGTGGACAAACGACTTCTCGGTCCGTGAGGCGTTGCCCCTGACTCCGCTTCCCGACTAGCTTCCGCCCGCCAATCCCTCAACTGGATCGCCGACTCTATGGCCCGCGCCAAACGCCACGTCTTCACCTCCGAATCGGTTACCGAAGGGCATCCCGACAAGGTCGCCGATCAAATCTCCGACGCGGTGCTCGACGCCATCATTGGCCGGGACCCGGCGGCCCGGGTCGCCTGCGAAACGATGGTTACCACCGGCATGGCCGTGGTCGCCGGGGAGATCACCACCAAGACGTACGTCAACATCCCGGACATTGTCCGCGAAACGATCGCTCGGATCGGGTATACCGACGCCTCCTACGGGTTCGATTCCCGAACCTGCGCGGTACTGACTTCGATCGATCGCCAGTCGCCCGACATTGCCCAGGGAGTCGATTCCTCCAGGGCCAAGGAGCAAGGGGCCGGCGACCAGGGAATGATGTTCGGCTACGCCACCCGGGAGACCAAGGAGCGGATGCCGCTGCCGATCACGCTGGCTCATCGGATCACGGAGCGCCTCGCGGCGGTGCGGAAGGGAAAGGACGGTCATTCGCTAATCGATTGGCTCCGGCCCGATGGCAAGAGCCAAGTGTCGGTCGAATACGAGGGGGATCGTCCGATTGCCGTAAAGACGGTGGTTGTCTCGACCCAGCATGCCGAGCGGAACGGCAGACGGGTGCTTTCGCAGGGTACGATCCATGACACGGTGATCCGGGAAGTGATCCGGCCGGTGCTCGAGAAGGCGGGGTTCGACGGGCGGCGGGTGAAGTTCCTGATCAATCCGACCGGTCGGTTCGTGGTCGGCGGCCCGCACGGCGACGCCGGCCTCACCGGCCGGAAGATCATCGTCGATACCTACGGCGGGATGGCGCGGCACGGCGGTGGCGCCTTCAGCGGAAAGGATCCGTCGAAAGTGGACCGGTCCGCCGCCTATGCGGTGCGCTGGGTCGCCAAGAACATCGTCGAGGCCAAACTGGCCACCCGCTGCGAGGTGCAGGTGGCCTACGCGATCGGTGTCGCCCAACCGGTCTCGATCATGGTCCAGACCTTTGGAACCGGCCTGCTGTCCGACGACCGCCTCGAGCGGATCGTAGCCGAGGTCTTCGATCTGACCCCGGCGGGCATCATCGCGGCGCTCAAGCTGCGACGACCCATCTATCGGCCCACGGCTGCCTACGGGCATTTCGGGCGCCGCCCGGTCGCGGTCAGGGTGGAGGGCAAGCGGGTGGAGCTCTTCCCCTGGGAAAAGACCGACCGAGTCCGAGACCTGCTCACGGCGGCCAAACTCTAACGACCATGGTACGGATGGCGGTAGCTCACGTTGGCCTGGACCGGGCCACCAACACGCCGGTGGTGATCCTCAAGGAGGCCGCCGGCGAGCGAACCCTGCAGATCTGGATCGGGGCGCCGGAGGCCAACGCCATTGCGCTCGAGCTCCGCCACGAAAAGCCGGAGCGGCCGATGACCCACGACTTGCTGGCCCAGATCCTCTCCGGCCTAGGGGCCACCCTCGAACGCGCCTCCATCGTCGGGCTCAAGGCCAATACCTACATTGCTGAGTTGCTGGTGCGGCGGGCGGACCGGCACTTCGAGGTCGACGCCCGGCCGTCCGACAGCATCGCCCTGGCCCTCAGGGCCGAGGCGCCGATCTTTGTCGCGGAGGAATTGATGAACGGCGGGGGTCCGGGGGAAGATCCCGGGCCGCCAGAGAGCGGCGACCCCGAGGCGTTGCGCCGGTTTCTCTCCAAGCTCGACCCCGAGGATCTTGGACGATTCCTGCCGTGATCGGCCGGGTGCTGCTCGCATCCGTTCTCGCCCTCACGCCGCCTCAGGCCCGGGTGGTTGGGCATGTCCTGGGCAAGGAAGACCCGGCGGCCACGTTAGGCGGAATCCGGGTCGTCCTCCACCGGATCGGACGCCTCGCCCAGGGGCCGATCGACACGACCATCACCGACGCCCGGGGGCAATTCATCTTCCAGTACCGGTTCGACTCGACCGCCAGCTATCTCGTCAGCGCCCGGTACGCCGGGATTGAGTACTTCTCGCCGCCAGTGAGCGCCCGGCCGGCGCGGCCGGACACGACGCTGCGGCTGGTCGTCTATGACACATCGTCCACCGCGCCGGTCGCCACCCGAAGCCGCACCCTGGTGGTCGGCAGCGCCGACGCCATCGGGGCCCGCACTGTCATCGACTGGCTGGTGCTCGACAACCGTGGCGCCCTTACTCGGATCGGGCGAGACTCGACCCAGCCGACCTGGGGCGCCGCGATGCCCCGCGAGGCCCGCAACCCGGTGGTGGGCGACGCCAGGCTGTCGCAGATCTCCCCGGAGGCCGTCGATTTTCGGTCCGATAGCATCTTCGTGCTCGCGCCGGTGTCACCGGGGCCGAAGGAAGTGCTGATCCAGTACGAGATTCCGGTCGGAACTCGCGGGTTCACCGTCGCCGTGGGAGGGATCGACTCGGTCGATGTGTTCCTCGAGGAGCGGGAGGCTGCGGTCGAGGGCGTCGGCTGGGTGGTTCGGGACTCCCAGTTGTTCGAAGGCCGGCGGTTTCGCCGGTACGTTTCGCGCGGGGCGCCGCGGTCGATCCTCACGGTCGCGCTGCCCGGACCGGCCAACCTGCCGCCCTACGCCTTGCCGGTGCTGGTTGGGCTGATGGGGATCGGACTTGCCGGCCTCGCCTGGTACCGGATCCGCCGACCCATCCGGGTGCGGCCAGCTGGTTGACCGCTCTTGCCGCCCGCCGGACCCCGTCCTAACTTGCGCCCTCACGCTGGACTGCTGATCGCAGCTCTCGGAAGCCGGTGCGAATCCGGCGCGGCCCCGCCACTGTAAAGGGTGCAGTTCAACTCGCTCATGACGCCACTGGGAATCCCGGGAAGGCGAGCGAGTGGCCCGAAGCCAGGAGACCTCTGCGGTCGATCACCGGAACCAGGCCTCGGGGGAGGGCATGGTGACTCGCTGCTCATTGCTGGCGCTGGCCCTCGTCATGGCCTGCGGCCAACCCCGGCCGGCCGCTCGGGCCTTTTCGCTCATCGACGACGCCGGAGTCACGACCGACTTCGCCCGGCCCGCTACCCGGGTTGTGTCGCTCGCGCCAGCCACCACCGAACTGCTCTTCGCGTTAGGTGGCGGCCCGCTGATCGTTGGCCGCACCCGGTGGTGCGACTTTCCGGCCGAGGCGCTCGCGGTGCCTTCGGTGGGGGACGGCCTGTCACCCAATGTCGAGGCGGTCATCGCCCGGAAGCCCGATCTGGTGGTCCTCTACCGATCCGCCAGCAACGCTCTGGCGGCCGAACGGATCCGGGGCCTCGGCATCGCGGTTCTCGAGATTGCCATCGACCAGCAGTCCGATTTCGATCGAGACGCGCGGCTCCTTGCCCGGGCGATCGGGCGGGCATCGGCCGGGGATAGTCTCGTGGCGGTGGTCGAGTCACGACTCGCGGCAGCGTCCGTGACCGGGGGACCCGGCCCGACGGTGCTCGCGCTCGCATGGACCGACCCGCCGATCGCCATCGGTGGCGGGAGCTTCCTCGACGAGATCATCCGGCGGGCCGGAGCCAGCAATCTCTTCGGCGACCAGCCCCAGCCGTCATTCGTCGTGTCGATCGAGGCGGTGGTGTCGCGGCGGCCTGATCTGATCCTCGTCGTCGGCGATGAGGAACCCGGATTTACCCGCCGCCCCGAGTGGCAGGCGGTTCCCGCCATGCGGGAGCGGCGGTTTGTCCGGGTAGCCGGTTCGATGTTCAACCGGCCCAGCCCGCGGATCGCCGACGCGGTCACGGCACTTCGGTCGGCGCTCGAGACGGCCCGTCCCCGATGAAGTTCGGCATCCTGACTGTCATTGCCGTTGGCGCCGTCCTGGTCGCGATGGCGGTTGGCGCCGTGCCGATGCCGTTCGACACGGTCCTGCAAGGCGCGTTGCACCCCGGGTCGGAGGCCGGCCGGATCATCTGGGCCCTTCGGATGCCGAGAATCGTGTTGGCGTTTCTGGTGGGCGGCTCCCTGGGCGTCTCCGGAGCGGCGCTGCAGGCCCTGGTCCGCAATCCGCTCGCGGAGCCCTACCTGCTCGGGATTTCAGGGGGGGCGGGCCTCGGGGCCGTCGCGGCTATCGCGCTCGGGCTGAGCGGGATCGCGGGCGTGCCGGCGGCGGCGTTCGGGGGTGCGTTGGCGTCCTCGATGGTGGTGTATTCGGTGGCGGCGGTGCAGGGCGTCAGGCTCGAGCCGCGGGTGCTCGTCCTGGTCGGGGTGATCGTGGCGGCGTTCTGCGGCGCGATCACATCGGCGCTCCTCACGGTGTCGAGTGAGGCCGTCCTGCGGAACGCGTTCCTCTGGCTCCTCGGCGGGTTCGGCACTGCCAGTTGGCCGGCCGTGGTGGTCTTCTTGGCCTATGCCACCCTGCCGCTCCTGGCCTTGTTCGGCGCGGCCCGCTCGCTCGACCTTCTCTCGCTCGGCGACGAATCAGCCAGTGCGCTCGGTCTTCCGATCGAGAGTACCAAGCGGTTCGTCTTCGTCGTCACCGCGCTCTTGACAGCGGCGAGTGTGGCGGTGAGTGGCATGATCGGATTCGTCGGGCTGGTTGCGCCCCATCTGCTTCGCGGCTGGCTCGGACCGCTCCACCGCCGCCTCCTCCCGGCCGTGTTCATCGGCAGCGGCGCATTGCTGGTAACGGCGGACGCCGTGGCCCGGACGGTATTCCGACCGGCCGAGTTGCCGGTTGGCGCGATCACCGCGCTGATCGGCGTGCCGCTGTTTGCGGTCCTTCTTCGGCGAAGCCTCGTCTGACCATGCTCACCGCGGCCGATCTCACGATCCACTACCCGGGCTCGGACCGTCCGGCCCTGCAGTCGGTCTCCGTCGAGGTCCGGCCTCGGCGCCTGGTGGCCATCGTGGGCCCGAACGGCAGCGGCAAGACGACGCTCCTCCGTGCCCTCCTGGGCCTCGTCCGGGGGGAGGGCGCTGTGACCCTGGGCGACCGGCCAATCGAGGCCTGGAGCCCCCGGGAGAGGGCCCGGCGGATTGGTCTCGTGGCCCAGCGCGAGGAGTACCCGTTCGCGTGGCGAGTGGACGAGGTGGTCTCGTTCGGGCGGTATGCCTGGCTTCCGATGCTGGCGTCACTTCAGGACGGGGATCGGGCCATTGTCGCCGAAGCGATGCGGAGGGCCGACGTGACCGGACTCGCGTCACGCCGGATCGACACCTTGTCCGGTGGGGAGTGGCAGCGGGTGCGGATCGCGAGGGCGTTGGCACAAGAACCCAGGGTCCTCGCCCTCGATGAGCCGACCGCGGCCCTCGATCTGGGGCACGAGATGGAGATCTTCGAGTTGGTTCGCCGAGCCACGGACGAGGGCCTCGCTGCGGTGGTCGTCACCCACCATCTCAACATCGCCGCCCGGTTCGCCGACGAGATGGTGCTGCTCCATGAAGGGCGCACGGTGGCGCGGGGGACGCCGGCGGAGGTCCTCCAACCCGATCGGATCGCGTCGGTGTTCCAGTGGCCGGTGGCGGTGACCCCGCTCGACGGGATCCCGCAGGTCGTGCCACTCCGCCGCCCGCAACGGCCGGCCACCTGAGTTGCCCGCCTCCGTGCCGCCGCGGTATCCTACCACCATGCTTCGGTGGAGTCTCTTGCTGCTTGCGGCCCTGTCGGCGGCCTGCGCGTCGACCACCGCCCCGGTGCCTCCTCCCGAGGAACGCCTGGTGGTGGTGAATGCTGGAGACAATTCGTTGTCCGTGGTGTCGACGGATTCGAGCAGAGCGCCCGGGCGGATTCAGCTCGGCCCGGTGGATGGCGCGCCGGCCGACGTCGCGGCTCGGGACGAAACCGCGGTGGTGGCGTTGGCGGGGCGGGACGAAGTGGTTGTGGCCGATCTGCGGGCGGAGACCATTCGCCGGACGATCCATCTGCCCCCCGGTAGCCGGCCGACCGCGGTGGTGTTCGCGTCGGATGCCGTGGTCTATGTCGCCAACGCCCACTCCAACACCGTCACCCGGATCGATATTACCAGCGGCGACACCGCCAGTGTGGCCGTCGGTACCTATCCCCGTGACCTCATCCTGACCCGCGGCCGCCTCTTCGTCGTCAACGGCAACGTCGGTCCGTGCCCCGCCGGGACCTGTTCCATCGGCCCCAGTTGGTTGACCGTTGTCGATCCGAAAACCAACGCCCGGGCCCAGGGTGTCGATTCGATTCCGCTGCTCGCGCAGGGAAACGCCCGATCGACGGCGCTGGGCGGTGACGGGTTGCTCTACGTCGTGAGCACCGGCGACGTCGGGACCGCGATTCAGGGACGACTCACCATCGTCGATCCGATCCGTCGGGAAGAAGTGGGAAGTTTCGGCGGGTTCGGATTGATTCCGATCGGGGTTGCCGCCGGTGGGTCCGACCGGTTGTTCGTGACCTCGACCCGGGACGGCCTGATGGAGTTCAACACCCGGACCCGCCGGGTGGTGCGGGGTGCGGGCCAGGGCGTCCTGGTGACCGAGAACGTTGCGGTGGCCGTCGATCTTCAGGGCCGGATTTACGCGGTCGAGTCCAGCGGGTGCGGCGGTGGCGTCGGAGGACGGCTCCGGGTCTTCCGCCCCGACCTCACCGAGGCTCGCAGCGTGCCGATCGGCCCCTGCCCGGTGGCGATCACCGTCGTTCAGCTCCCCGGTCTTGCCGCGGTCGACTGACCCGGCCGGATTCGAAGGCATCCCCTCGTGGCGCCGATCGAAACCCGGGCGACGATTCTCTCGACCATTGCCTACGGTGAAACATCCAAGGTGGCGAAGCTCGCTACCCGGGACATGGGCGTGGTCAGCGTCATCGCGAAAGGGGCCCGCCGGCCCCGGTCGAAGTTCGGCGCCGCGCTCCAGACCCTTTCGGAAGGGACCGCCGCCATTCTTCCAGCGCGTCATTCCGACCTCCACACCCTGACCGCCTTCGATCTCACCCGCCTGCCGTTAGGGTTGGGCGCCAGCATGGACCGGTTCAGCGTGGCCTCAGTCCTCGGCGAGCTGATGCTCCGCTTCGCGCCCCAGGAGACGCGTCTGGCCACCTACGACTTCTTTCGCCATGCCCTCGACATGATCGAAGCCGTTCCTCTCGACGTCGTGCCGGTCATCGGGCTCCGATCGGTCTGGGGTCTGGTGAAAGAACTCGGATTCGCCCCGACGTTGGACGTTTGCGCCCGTGATGGCTCACCCGTGTCATGGGAACCGGAGCCGGTGGCGTTTTCACCGGCGCACGGTGGCGTGCTCTGCCCAAGCTGCGCTCGGACCGAAGAGGCGAGCCGTCTCACCACTCGGGATCTTGGCCACCTCGAGGCGTTGATCCACGGTCGCGACGATCTGCCGGCGCTCGATGAGCGCTACCTGGCCGCCCATCGCCGCCTGCTCGACCGTTATGTCAGATACCATCTCGCCGAGGGGCACGGCCTGCCGGCGTTCAGCTTCTGGGCCGAGCAGGTCTGGAAGCTCCGGCCATGATCATCGGTACGGCGGGGCACATCGACCACGGCAAGTCCGCGCTCGTGACCGCCATCACCGGCCGGCCCGTCGACCGCCTGGCCGAAGAACAGCGTCGGGGCATCACCATCGACCTCAACTTCGCGCCGCTCGAATTCGCGGGTTTGCCAACGGTGGGCATCATCGATGTCCCCGGTCACGAAGATCTGGTTCGAACCATGGTGGCCGGCGCTTCGGGCATCGACCTGGTGCTCCTGGTGATCGACCTGACCGAAGGGATCAGGCCGCAGACCGAGGAACATTTGGTGATTCTCGAGCAACTCGGCATTCCCGCCGGCATTCCAGTGTTCACCAAGAGTGACCTGGCCGACCCGGACTGGACCGCCCTGGTGGTGGCCGAGACGACCGAGCGGCTGGCCCGCTCTCCAGTTCGGTTCGAAGACCCGGCGGTGGTCTCGGCCCTCACCGGGAGCGGCATTGAAGCCCTCCGAATCCGGTTGGAAAAACGGGTCCGAGCCGCGGCCGCCCGGTCGACCAAGGATCGATTCCGAATGCCGGTCGATCGGATCTTCAGCGTCGCCGGGGTGGGGACCGTGGTCACGGGCACGACCTGGAGCGGCCGGGTGGGACCAGGGGACGAGGTCCGGGTGCTTCCGGGGGGCGCCGTGGCCCGGGTCCGGTCCGTGGAAGCGTACGGCCGACCCGCGGACGCTGCCCGGCCCGCCGTCAGGACCGCGTTAGGCCTGAGCGGAGTGGACCGGGACCGGATTCATCGCGGCGACCAGATCGTCACCGGACCATGGGCCGAGGCCACCGTCCTCGAGGTGGTGGCCGAGCTGATTTCTGCGGCCGCTCGGCCGCTGGCTCCGCGAACCCGGGTTCGGGTCCATTTGGGTACGGCTGAAGTGTTGGCCCGGGTGACGGGCCGCCAGCGTCTCGGACCCGGCCAACGGGGTCCGCTCCGGCTCCGCCTCGAATCCCCTTTGATCGCCAGAGGCGGAGACCGGCTCGTGCTCCGAAGTTACAGTCCCGTCGCGACGATCGGCGGGGGCCGGGTGGTCGATCTCGAACCGCCGGCCGGGGCGCCGTGGGACGAGCATCTCGGGTCCGTGGAGGGCGCGATTCGGGCGGCGGCGCTGGTCGCCCGGCGCCGGTTCGGCGTCGCCGTCGAGCTGTTACCTCAGCTTCTCGGTCAGGATGGAGCGGCGAGCGCCGCGTCAGCGGCGAAGGCCGGACTCAAACGGGTCGGCAGCCGCTGGATCAGCCCCGCCGTACTGGCCGACCTTGGGGCCGCCGCCGAGGCGGTGGTCGGAGACCATCACAAACGGGCGCCTGCCGAGCCCGGCCTCTCGTCCGAAACCCTGCGGCAGCGCCTGCGGGCGCCCGACGAGGTGGCGGACCATGTCGTGAAGGAGGCGGAACGGCGGGGGACGATCCGACTCAAGGACGGCGTCGCGATGCTGAGTGGCTTCACGCCGACCGGGGCCGGAGGGGATGCAGCGGTTGCCCGATTGGTCCAGTTCGTCGAGCAGGCGGGCCTCGAAGCGCCAACGATCGACGAGATCGCGGCCGGGGCGTCGCTCTCGCCGGTGGGGCCGGCCCTCCGCCTCGCGGTCGAGCGCGGCCTGATTCAGGCCGTAGACCGCGAACGCTATGCATCGCGGGTGGCACTGGAGCTTTTCCGGGACACGCTGGTCGAGATCGGCGCCGGTGGTGATATCACGCTTGCTGCGGTCCGCGAGCGGCTCGGCCTCACCCGCAAGTTTCTGATCCCGCTGCTCGAGTGGTCCGATCGCCAGGGGATCACCCGCCGTCTCGGCGAATCACGGGTTCTCGTCCGACCACCATCGTCGTGAAAACCACTTCATGCTTCCCCTGTCAAACCGGCAGCGCTACCCATCATGTTCTATCGTGACCATGCCGATCAGGCCGGATTTCCGGGTCCCCGACTTGCCATCTCCAATTGGTCAAAAGGAGAGACGCCATGATCCGCCCTGAACGGCTGACGATCAAAGGACAGGAATCCTTCCGCGACTCGATTGCGAGGGCGCGGAGTCGTGGGAACCCGGTCGTCAACGACGCCCATCTGTTCGCCGCGCTGCTCCAGCAGGAAGATGGCGTGGTTCAGCCGCTGCTCCAGAAAACCGGTCTCAATGTCAGCGCGCTGATCGACCAGACCGACCGCGAAGTTGCCAAGTTTCCGACCCAATCCGGTGAGGTCGAGCCGACGCTGAGCCGGGAGATGCACGCCATCTTCGACCGCGCCGAAAAGGACGCCAAGTCGCTCGGCGACGCGTATGTCTCCACCGAGCATCTGCTGCTGGCCCTGGTCGAGGAGAAGGGCACGACGGCCCGGGGCCTCGTCACGGCGGCCGGTGTCAGCGGGGAGGACCTCCGCACCGCGCTGGAAGGCGTCCGGGGGAGCCACCGCGTCACCGATCAATCACCGGAAGGGAAGTACCAGTCGCTCGAACGGTTCACCCGCAACCTCACCGATCAGGCCCGGGCGGGAAAGCTCGATCCGGTCATCGGCCGGAACGAAGAGGTTCGCCGGGTGATGCAGGTGCTCTCGCGCCGAACCAAGAACAATCCTGTGCTGATCGGCGAGCCCGGGGTCGGCAAGACCGCGATCGTCGAGGGTCTGGCCCAGCGAATCGTTTCGGGCGATGTGCCGGAGAGTCTCCGCGACAAGGAGATTGTCGCGCTCGACCTCGGTCAGATGCTCGCGGGCGCCAAGTTCCGCGGCGAGTTCGAAGAGCGGCTGAAATCGGTCATCAAGGAGCTGACGGAAGCGGAAGGCCGGTTCATCGTCTTCATCGATGAGCTGCACACGATCGTTGGCGCCGGCGCAGCAGAAGGCGCGGTCGATGCGAGCAACATGCTCAAGCCCGCCCTCGCCCGGGGCGAGTTGCACGTCGTCGGGGCCACGACGCTCGACGAATACCGGAAGCATGTCGAAAAAGATCCCGCCCTCGAACGGCGCTTCCAGCCGGTCCTCGTGGCCGCACCCAGCGTCGAGGACACCATCGCGATTCTTCGGGGTCTCAAGGAGAAATACGAAGTGCACCATGGGGTCCGGATCACCGACAACGCGCTGGTGGCAGCCGCAACTCTGAGCGACCGCTACATCGGCGACCGGTTCCTGCCCGATAAAGCGATCGATCTCGTCGACGAGGCCGCGAGCCGCCTCCGGATCGAGATCGACAGCATGCCGCTCGAGATCGACGAGGTCGAGCGCAAGATCCTCCAGCTTGAGATCCAGCGGCAGGCGCTGCTCACCGAGAAGGCCAAGGCCGGAATCGAGCGCCGTCGGGCGGTGGAAAAAGACATCGCCGAGCTCAAGGAGCAGTCCGGCGGGATGAAGGCGCAGTGGCAGGCGGAGAAGGCGGCGATCTCGCTGCTCCGAAGCAAGATGGCGCAGGTGGAGCAGCTGAAGACTGAAGTTGAGCAGGTGACCCGTCGCGGCGACCTCCAGAAGGCGGCGGAGCTCCAGTATGGCCGCATTCCGGCCCTCGAGGCGGACATCGTCAAAGAGGAGGCGCGTCTCGCGATCATCCAGCGGAGCGCCAAGTATCTCAAGGAGGAAGTTGGCTCGGAGGACATCGCCGAGATCGTGGCCCGCTGGACCGGCATTCCGGTGACCAAGATGCTCGAATCGGACCGGGAACGCCTGACCAGGCTTGAAGAGGAGCTCGGCCGGCGGGTGGTCGGCCAGGAAGAGGCCGCCCAGGCCGTGGCGAACGCCGTACGCCGGAGCCGCGCCGGCCTGCAGGATCCCAACCGGCCGACCGGCTCATTCATCTTCCTCGGCCCCACTGGGGTCGGGAAGACGGAAACCGCCCGGGCCTTGGCGGAGTTCCTGTTCGACGACGAGCGGGCCATGGTCCGTCTCGACATGTCGGAGTACATGGAGAAGCACTCGGTGGCGCGGATGATCGGTGCCCCGCCGGGCTACATCGGGTACGAAGAGGGGGGCCAGTTGACCGAAGCGGTCCGGCGCCGTCCCTACAGCGTCGTGCTGTTCGACGAGATCGAGAAGGCCCATCCCGATGTCTTCAACGTCCTGCTCCAGTTGCTTGACGACGGGCGGCTCACGGACAGCCGGGGTCGGGTCGTGGACTTCCGGAACACCGTGATCATCATGACGTCGAACATCGGGAGTCACCTGATCGCCGACGGAAGCGCGGTCGGTGCCGCGAACTGGGCTTCGGTCGAGGACCAGGTTCGGACCGAGTTGCGGAAACATTTCCGGCCCGAGTTCCTCAACCGGGTCGATGATGTGGTGGTCTTCCACCCGCTGAGCGAAGTGCATATCGCGCGGATCGTCGATCTCCAGGTCGTCCGGTTGGCCGCGATGGTCACCGCCAAGGACCTGAAGCTGGAGGTAACGCCGGCCGCACGAACGCTGCTCGCGGCCCGCGGCTACGACCCGGTCTACGGGGCGCGCCCGCTCAAGCGAGTGATCCAGCGGTTGCTCCAGAATCCGATCGCGATGAAGGTGCTTGAAGGCGCCTATCAGCCCGGCGACACCGTCCTGGTGGACGCCAGGAACGATGCCATCGACATCAGCCGGCGGGACGGCCACCTTGCCAAGGCGGCGAATGGCTGACGCGATCCGGGTCGATCAGGCGCTCCCGATGGGGTGGGCGCTCGCCTTGGCCGAGCAGGGCGCGGCATTGGGAGAGGTCCCGGTCGGGGCCGTCGTTGTCCACGAAGGGCGGATCATCTCGGAAGCGCACAACGAGACGATCGGGCGCCGGGATCCCACCGCCCACGCCGAATTGCTCGCCGTGCAGCGGGCACTCGCGGTTCTCGGCACCGACCGCTTGACGGAGGCCACCGTGTACGTCACGCTCGAGCCGTGCGCCCAGTGCGCCGGGGCGATGGTGTTGGCGAAGGTCGGTCGGGTGGTGTTTGGCGCCTACGACGCGAAGGCCGGCATGG
>JAYUZK010000077.1:0-4955 GCA_043751835.1 Gemmatimonadota bacterium
GGTGGTCGAGCACTTCGGGGTCCGCCTGCCGGTGCAGGCCGGGAAGGGCTACAGCATCACGATCGAGAGCGGCGGTCCGGTGCTTCAGCGCCCGCTCTATCTCGGGGGGGCGAGGGTCGGGTGTTCCCCGTTCGGGCGAGGGGTTCGCTTCGCGGGAACCATGGAACTGTCGGGGATCAATACCGGGCTGGACCGCCGGCGAATCTTGGGCATCCGGAAGGGCATCGCCCGGTACCTGACGACGCCGGTCGGGGCCACCGAGGGCACCGAATGGGTCGGAATGCGGCCGCTGACGCCGGATGGGCTTCCCATCCTGGGCCGGGTTCCCGGCTATCGCAATTTGTTCGTGGCCAGCGGGCACGCGATGCTGGGTGTGACGCTCGCCCCGGTGACAGGTGAGGTCATGGCGGACCTGATGGCCGGCACCGGTTCGGCGGTAGACCTCAAGCCGTTCGACCCGGGTCGGTTCCACTGGTAGTTGAGCGGGGCGGAGCCGTCTTCTCCTTCCAATACCGGGCAATGCCGTTGAAGCTGGCCCGGAAGTCGGAGAAGTTGGCGAACTCTGTGATGGCGGCCGCCTCGCCGCGGTCGGCCAGCCACGCCATCACGGTCGTGTTGAAGGCCGCGGCGCAGGCTTCGTTGCTCTGGCCGGTTGCCAGCAGCCTCTGGGCGAGTTGGCTCCATTCGACGAGGCCGCGGCGAAGGTCCTCGAGCTGAACGGCCGGGTCGTCGCGGTAGCCGAAGTGGGTGCTGAACAGCCGGGCGGGCTTCCACGCGAGGATCTTGCCAATGCTCTCGAGCCACTGCTCCAGGCTGAAGTCGGGCGGCGGGGTGACGGGCAGGGTAATCGGGAGCGATGGCACCCGGATCCCGCCAGTATCGCCAACGTAGGCGGTCCGGTTGGCCGGGTCGAAGTAGGATACATGGTGGACGGCGTGACCGGGTGTGTAGGCGACCTCGAACCGGCGGCCGCCGATGTCGAGCCGCTCGCCGTCCCGGATTTCGCGGACGTTGGCGGCGGGCACCGGCAGGAACTTGCCCCAGAACCGATCCATGTTGTCGCCGTAGATCCGGGTGGCGCTCTTCACCAGACGGCTGGGATCGATCAGGTGGACGGCGCCGATCTCGTGGACGTAGACGGTGATCCGGGGATTTTCGGCCACCAGGAGCCCGGTGGCGCCGGCATGGTCCAGATGGATGTGGGAGAGCAGAATGGCGTGCAGGTCGCCGACACCGAGCCCGAGGGCGGTAAGACCCGCCTTGAGGGTGTCGAGGGTGGAGCCCGGCCCCGTGTCGAGCAGCACCGGGCCGGCGGCAGTCGCGAGGACCTCGACCGCCACGTAGGCTTCGCGGCCGAGATGCTGAACGTCGATCGTGGTATCGTTGAGCGGCATGGGTGGGAATTTACCGAGGGCGGGCATCATGGCACAGCGGGTCATCATCACGGCCGCCGCGGGTGGCATCGGGCGGGCAATCGCGGAGCGGTTCCGCCGGGATGGCCATCCGGTTCACATCTGTGATATCGATGCCGCGGCGGTTGCCACGACGACGGCGGCGCTCGGCGTCACCGGGTCGGTGACCGATGTCGGCCAGCCGCACCAGGTCGAAACGATGTTCGCGGAAGCCATGGGGCACCTCGGTGGTATTGACGTGCTGATCAACAATCACGGGATAGCCGGCCCCCGGGGGTTCATCGAGGACCTCGACTACGACGAGTGGGACCACTGCCTCCGGGTCAACCTGAGCGGGATGTTCTACACCATCAAGCAGGCCGTGCCGCACTTCAAGCGCCAGCGGAGCGGGTGCATTCTCAATCTCGCCACGACCTCCGCCCGCACCATGCTGCCCAAACGGGCCGCCTACGTGGCCGGGAAGGTCGGGGTGATGGGGCTCACGAAGAACTGCGCTCGCGAGCTCGGTCCGTGGAATATCCGGGTGAACTGCGTCCTGCCTGGATTCATGAACAACGCGCGCGGCAAGGGTGTGCTGGCCAAAGTGGCGGTCGACCGCGGAATCCCGGTCGAACAGTTGGAGAAGGAAGCACTCCAGTTCGTGTCGATGCGATCCTGGATCGAGATGTCGGAAATCGCGGACCTGTGTGCCTTCCTGGCGAGCGACGAGGCCCGGCATATCAGCGGGCAGGAAATTGCCGTGGACGGAAACGCCGAGTGGGAGGAATGAACCGATGCTCTTGTTGATCCTGGCCGGCGCGCTCGTCGGCGTCGTCGTCGATTCGACCCCGAGCGCCCGGCTTGCCGCGCTGGCCGATCTGGTGTGGCAGCATCAGACCGAGCGGGACGGTGCGGCGCGGCTGCGAGCAGGGCTTCCGGTGCTCCACCTGCCGGACTTCTCCGAGGCGGGTGCCCGGACCGAGGCGGCGTTCTGGCGAAAGGCCGGGGCTGCGCTCACCCGGCTTCCGGGTCAAGGCTTCTCGGACGATGAAGCAGTGAGCCGGGACATGCTGGCCTGGCAGGTGGCCCGTGCGGTCGAGGCGGACCGGTTCTACTGGTATCCGTCGCTGGTGTCGCCGTATGCGGCGCCGATGAACGAGCTCCACGCCGTGTTCGGTTCGCTCCCAGTGGCGAGCGCGGAGGACCGGGCCCGGTACCTCGCGCTCGCGAGTGAGTATGGAGGGGTTTTTCGGGCGCTCCGGATAAAGCTCGAGGGCCAGGTCCGCCGCCATCTCGTGCTCACCAAGCCGGACCTCGATCTGGCGATTCCCTTCTGGAAATCGTTCCAGGTGGCCGGGCGCGCGTCTCCGGTCTGGGTCGGCGCGGAACGGCTCGCGGCGGTCTCCGCGGCCGACCGGGCCGGGTTCGAACGATCGCTGGAGGCGCTGCTCGACGGTCCGGTTGGCACGGCACGCGATTCACTGGTCGGCTATCTGTCGGGGCCGTACTATGCCGCCTCCCCGGCCAGAGTCGGCCAGTGGCAGTATCCTTTCGGGAAAGACTACTACCGGTATCTGGTCCGGCTTCATACCACGACGACGGTGGCGCCCGAGGAAGTCTTCCGGATCGGGGGGCGGCAGACCGATTCGCTCTTCACCGAGCTGGACCGGGTCCGGCAGGAAATCGGCTTCAAGGGCACGTTGCAGGAATTCAAGGAATCGCTCCGGACGGAACCACGCTACTTCGTCTCGACGCCCGAAGCGGTGGGGGCGCGGCTCGACGGATACGCCGCGACGATGGAGACCAAGATTGACTCCCTGTTCGGCGCGCGCCCCAAGGCGCCGTATGGGACCGAGCGACTCGCGCTCGCCCTCGAACCGAACATGACTTACGGATACTACGACCCGCCCAGGCCCCAACGACCGAAGGGGATCTACTTCTACAACGGCTCCAAGCTCGAGGACCGAAACCTGGGCATGGCCGAAGGGCTCGCCTATCACGAATTGGTGCCTGGCCACCACTTCCAGATCGCGAGCGAATGGGAGAATGACTCGCTCTCCCGATACCGCCGCAACCAGGCGTTCACGGCCTACTTGGAAGGTTGGGGAGACTACGCCTCGATGTTGGGTGCGGACGCGGGCCTCTATCGCGATCCCTACAGCCGGGCCGGACGCCTGATGATGGAAATGATGCTCGGCACCCGGTTGGTGCTCGATGTCGGGATGAACTACTATGGGTGGACGCTGGAGAAGGCCCGGCAGTACATGAAGGGCCACACACTGGAAACCGAACGTCAGATCGCCACCGAGACGCTCCGGTACAGCGCGGACATTCCGGGTCAGGCGCTGGCGTATCGGATGGGAAGTCTCGCCTTTCGGCGGATTCGGGAGAAAGCGAAGCGGGCCCTGGGTGACCGGTGGGATGTTCGGAAATTTCATCGGCTGGTCCTGTTGTCCGGAGCGATGCCGCTCGACGTGCTGGAACGGCGGATCGACCGGTTCGTGGCCGCGGAGCTCGCGGCCCGATGAGAAACCATTTGGCCGGGGGAAGAATGCGAAAGATGCTGACGGTGCTGGGCATGATGCTGGCCATGACGGGTTCGGTCTCGGCGCAGGTTGTCGTCGACTCCGGCCTGGCGGCATACATCATGTCGATCAAGGCGATCGACAACCACGCCCACCCGATGTCCACCGATCCGGCGGACCAGGACTTCGATGCCCTCCCGATCGACGGTTTCCCCCCATTCGCGGTGCCGGCCCGCCTTCGGGGCGGCAACCCGGAGTTGATCGACGGATGGCGGGAGATGTTCGGCTATCCTCACCACGACATGACGGCCGCCCATCTGGCCGACCTCAAGGCCCTGAAGGACCGGATCAGGGCGGAACAGGGCGACCGTTATCCGTCGTGGGTGCTCGACCGGCTCGGGGTCGATGTGGCGCTCGCCAACCGGATGGCGTTAGGTCCCGGCCTCGACGCACCCCGCTTCCGGTGGGTGGCGTTTGTGGATCCGCTGATCTTCCCGCTCGACACCAAGCGGCTCGAGACCACCCCCGATCGGGCCGATCTCTACCCGAGGACAGCTCGCAACCTGGCCCGCTATCTCGCCGACCTCAAGGTGAAGAGTCTGCCTGCCACCTTTCAGGGATACCTGGATCAGGTGGTCCGGCCCACGCTCGAGCGGATGGCCGCGGGCGGTGCCGTGGCGGTCAAGTACGAGGCGGCCTATCTCCGGCGGCTCGACTTCGCCCCGGCCACGTTCGAGCAGGGCAGGGCTGTCTACGACCGGTACCGGGCCGGCGGCGCACCGCCGATGACGGCCTACAAGCCGCTCCAGGACTTCCTCTTCCGCTACATCGGGGTCGAGGCCGGCCGGCTCAAGATGGCGGTGCACATTCACTCGGCGGACGGCGCGGGCGGCTACTTCGAGGCGTCGGGGGCGGATCCGATCCTGCTCGAGTCGGCGCTGAGCGATCCGGCGCTCCGGAAGACCACCTTCGTGATCGTCCACGGCGGCTGGCCCCACACCCGCAACACGATGTCGCTCTTCTCGCGGCCTAACGTCTT
>JAYUZK010000078.1:0-8148 GCA_043751835.1 Gemmatimonadota bacterium
TCGGAAGGCAGCGGATCAGTGGCGGCGAAAGAAGCTGACGCCGTTCGCGCGCCGGGCGCTGGCGGTCTGGTTTCGGGTCTTCCGCTGATGGCCAGTTTCGCGGAGCTCTCCCTCCGGGACCGCGTGCTCCTGGCCGCCTATCCGTGGCGTCGGGTGGATGCGCCCGCGTGGGTCCCGCCGCAGAGGCTCGCGGGGGCTCGGGTCGCGATCGTGAGCAGTGCCGGGTTCTACCGGCACGACGTGGACGCTCCCTTCCGCGCGATCGCGGGGGGCGACACCTCATTCCGGGTGATACCCGCCGACGTCGACTTTGGTGCCCTGGTGCTCGGCCAGGCGAGCCATTCCTTCGACCGCCGAGCCCTGGTGGCCGATCCGGCGTCCGGTCTGCCGATTCCTCACCTCCACACGCTGGCCGGTTCCGGAATCATTGGGTCCGTGGCCGCCCGGCACGTCAGCTTCAATGGGTCGATCCTGGCCCCGGGACGGCTCGTCAAACAGACCGGGCCCCAGGTGGCCGACGTCCTCAGCGAGGACCAGGTCGACCTCGCCCTGTTCGTTCCTGTGTGACCCATGTGCACGCAGTCCGTGGGACTGCTGGCCGGCGAAGTGGAAAGGCGCGGGATCGCCACCGTGACGATTGCGCTGGTCCGCGAGGTCGCGGTGCGGGTGGGGCCGCCTCGGGCGTTGGCCGTGCCGTTTCGCTTCGGTCACCCACTGGGCGAACCACACGACCGCGCGGGTCAGCTGGCGGTTGTCAGCGCCGCGCTTGCGCTCGCGGAACGGCCCGGGCCCGGGCCGGTGCTTGACGATTTCCCGGATTCCCAGAGGGCGGGGATCTCCGACTCTTCTACCTGACGAACGGTGTATGCCCGCTTCTCGCTGGTTGGTTCTGATCCTTGGCGTTCTCGTTCCCGTCCCCAGTCTCTGGGCCCAGACCGGGGCGACGCTCACGGGTGTGATCCGTTCGCAGGCCGGCGCGCCGATTCAGGCGGCGCGAGTCAGGTTCGAGACCCAGCTTGCCGAGACCGACGCAGGCGGGCGGTTCCGACTTGAAGTCGCCGCTGGCCGGGGCGGGGCCCTCGAACTGTCGGCGGTGGGGTTCAGCCCGGAGCGGATGCTCATCGCCGCCCTCGCGGAGGGCCAAGTCCGGGAGGTGGCCGCGACGCTTCGCCCACTGTACATACTCGATCCGCTCTCGGTGGTGGCGAGTCGCGAACGCCCGTTGCTCGACACCCGCGATGCCGCGACCGGCGGCGCGGTCGAGGCCCGGGAGATCGCGGCTCTTCCGACCGACGCGAGGGATCCGATCGCCCTCCTGTTCAACGTACCCGGGGTGGCCCAGGCGACCTCTTACTTCGGCGACGCGCCGACCCTCTCACTCAATGGCGCCAATTCCCTCTCGACGCAATACACCGTGGACGGCCTCGACGACAATGAGGGCTTCCTGGGCGGACCCAGGGTGGACTTGCCGCTTGGTGCGATTCGGCGGATCGACGCCCGGGTGAACAGCTACGGCACGGAGTTCGGCCGCAGCGCCTCCGGGGTCGTCGACCTGCAGACCCTGGCGGGAGACAACGAACGCAGGGGTCACATCTTCGGTTATTGGCGGCCCGGCCGTCCCCTGGATGCCCGGAACAAGATTCCCTTCGGCGGGGTCCCAGAAGCGATCGCCCGGCAGCAGGACGGTTTTCACCGGGTTCAGCTGGGAGGCGATATTGCCGGGCCGCTCCGGCGAGATCGCACGTTCGGCGCGGCGGCCGTCGAGTTTACCAGCGAGAACGAGGACCGGATCGGGTCCACGGCCCTGGCGCCGTTCCTCGGCACGGAAGACCGCCGCCGCGTCAAGCTCTTCGGCCGGCTGGATCAGTCGTGGAACCCGCGGCAGGCCACGACCCTTCGGTTTGCGCTGAGTTCCGTGAGCCGCGCCGGCCAGGGGAGCGGAGTCCTGACCCCGGAGGCCGACATCACCACGCGGCGGGTGGGCAGTCTCACGGCCCTGGTTCACCGGACGGCGCTGGGCGGCGGCAGCTCCAGCAATACCGCCAGCGCTCAGCTCGGAACCTTCCGATGGTTCTTCCCGCCGACCGCGAGTGATTTCTCGCGGCCCCAGGTGACGATCATCTCGCCGGCCCGGGCGGTCGAGGCGGTGGTGGGCTCGAGCAACTTCGTGTTCGACGAGACGGAAACCCAGCTCCAGCTGCGCGATGTGCTCGAGACGACCCGTGGCCGTCACACGCTGCAGGCCGGCGCCGACCTGGTGGCCGGGCGGTTCAAGCTCACCGCGGCCGGCACCAATCCGAACGGGTCGTATGTCGTCTACAACGACGGCAACATCGCCGCGCCCTCGGGGCGGCCGCTCCGCTTGAGCGACGTGCCCGCCAACGCCAGGGTCGAGAGCTATACCGTCGATGCCAATCCGCAGCAGGTCGACCTGACGCAGACCGTGGTCGGCGCCTTCGTGGCCGACGTCTGGCGACTGTCGCCGGCGCTCACGGTCCAACTGGGACTGCGATGGGATTACGACGACCTGACCAGCCGGGGCGCGAGCAAGCCGGACTTCAACAACCTCCAGCCACGGGCCTCGTTCAACTGGTATCGAACGGCGCAAAGCGTCCTTCGGGGAGGAGCCGGCGTCTATACCGGCAAGTTTCCCTACGCGATCTACTCCGACGCCATTCAGCTCGGGCCCGATGGAAACGCCGTCGTGACGTTCGCCGGCCGAGATGCGCCCCGGTTCCTGCAGGGACCAACGCCGGCCGAACTGCAGCAGCACCGCGACCGGTTGCCGCCGCGCGAGGTATTCGCAACCTTTGGCCGCGGGCTCGAGCAACCAACCAGCTACCAGGCGAGCGTCGGGTGGCAACAGCAGTTGGGGAGCGACTGGGCGGTCTCGGTCGACGCCGTCTGGATGGCCACTCGTCACCTGCCGCGGAACGTCGACCTGAATGCTTCTCCGCTCAGGATCGGGTCTGGGGACGGGGCCAATCGGGCGTGTGCCAGCGCCTTCGAATGCCCCGCCGACGCCACCCGACCGACAACCCCGGTCGCCGGAGGATACCGGCGGCTCTCGACCAGCGAATCCGGCGGGCGGGCGAGCTACCTCGGCCTCTATTCGGCGATCCGCCGCCGGGTCGGCCGGCTTACCCTCGATGCCAACTGGGTCTGGTCGCATGCGAAGAACGACACCGAGGACATCAACTTCACCGCCGCCCAGGGGAACTGCTTCTCGGAAGGTCTGGTGGACGCGGTGACCGGGGCGGCGTGCACCAGTTCGGAATGGGCTGACGCCAACAACGACCGGCGCCACCACGTCACCGTGCGCACCGTCTACGCGGCGAGCCGGACCCTGCAGCTCAGCCTGATCGGAGACTTCCAGACCGGGCAACCGGTCAATCGGCTGGCCGGGGCATCGACGGCCGACGGCAATGCCGCCTACGATCTGCTCGGCGTCGGCCCGGTTCGGGGCAACGCCTTTCTCGGGAACGGCCCGCGGTTCTTCGGTGTGCCACGAAACGGGGAGCGACTGCCGTCGTACCTCGATCTCCGTGCCAGTGTCCAGTATCGGCTGCCGGTCGGGACCGGTGTCCTGGTGAGGGCCGATGGCTTCAACCTGCTGGACCGCACGAATTGGGGTGGGTATCCCATCGGTCTGGGCGGTTCCGGCAGCCGGATTCAGTACGGGCGCCCGGGCGATCCGCTGCTGCTCTTCTCGCCCGGACCGCCGCGGCAGTTCCAGCTGTCCGCCCAGTACGAGTTCTGATGTTCGACGATCGATTCCGCCGGTGGATTGCCCCGCCGCTGCGGTCCCCCGCCCGGGCACTGGCGAACGCCGGCGTGACCGCCAATCAGGTGACCGTGGCCGGCTTCGTGCTGGCCGCCGTGGCGGCCGGCGCCGTCGCCGCGGGGCGGCCGGTGGCGGGTATGGCGCTCTGGCTCGCGAGTCGCTTGCTTGACGCGGTCGATGGGGCCGTGGCCCGCGAAGCCGGCGCCTTGTCGGGCTTCGGCGGGTATCTCGACTTGACCCTCGACATGGCCGCGTACAGCCTGATGGCGGTGGCGTTCGGGATCGTGCACCCCGAGCACCAGTTGTCGTGGTTGCTGATTCTGATGGGCTATGTCCTCTGTATCACGACAACGGCCGTCCTGTCTTCGATCCTGGAGCGGCGGCGGGCCGCGATTCCGGGCAACGATCGATCGATCCAGTTTGCGCCGGGATTCGCGGAGGCTGGGGAGACGACCATCGTCTATCTCGCCCTCGCCGCCCTGCCGGGCTGGGCGGGCCCGATCGCGTGGGCATGGGTGGCTGTGCTGCTGATGACGGCCGCGCAGCGAACCCTGATCGCGAGGCGGTGGTTGCATGATTGACGCGGCCGGCGGGATCACGGGGGTCGACGGTATCGGGTTTCTCGCCGTCATCGGCCTGCTGTTGGTCGTCGCTCGTCGCGGGGCGTCCAGTCCGGACGCCTACCTCGTCGCGGGTCGCTCCCTCGGGCTCATGCCCCTCGTGGCCACGCTGGTGATGACGGAATTCAATACCTCGACCCTGCTCGCCTTCACGGCGGCGGGCTATCGGGCGGGGCCGATGGCGCTCGCCTTGCCCCTCGTGTTTCTGGTCGGTCTCGGCTTCTACACCCTGACCGTCGCGCGGGCCTGGAAACGGTTCGACCGGCTCTCCGTGGCCGAGCTGTTCAGCGCGCGGTACTCGCCTGCCTTGGGTCGCTTCGTATCGGTACTGCTGCTCCTGGCCATGGTCGGCTTCAGTGCGACGTATCTCAAGTCGCTGACCCTGCTGCTCGGTCCCTGGACCGGGCCCCGCGATCCCTGGCTGGTCAGCGGGATCCTGGCGGCGGTCACGTTGCTCGTGGTACTGCGCGGCGGCCTGACGGCGGTGGTGCGGACCGACGTCGCCGGGTTCGGGCTGACGGCGCTGATGGTCGGGGCTCTGTACCTGATCGGCCGGGGTGGACCAACCGACGTGCTACCCTTCCCCTTGTCGCAGCGAACCGTTGATCCGGTGGCCCAGTGGAACGCCGCCGCGCTGCCGTTCCGGTTCGTGACCACGCTGATCGTGCTGACCTGCTTCACCTATATCTCGGCGCCTTGGTACGGGCAGAAAATCTTCGCGGCTCGGACCGAGCGGATCGCCTTCCTGGGGGTGGGCATCGCGGCGGTTCTCGTCTTCCTTTTCTATGGCCTGATGGTGCTGGCGGCGGCGGACTTCCGATCAAGCGGCGTCCGGCTCGAGGATCCTCAGCTCGTGACCTCGGCGATGGTGGCCCGCTGGCTTCCGCAGGGCGTGCGTGGCGCGGGCTTTGGGGTGTTGTTCGTGGCGAGCCTCACTACCCTTTCGGGCGTGTGGAGTGCGATGACGGCAATGGCCGTGGCTGATTTCGGCTGGCGCGGCGGCCGGACCCTTCCGGCCCAGCGCAGACTCACGATCGCGGCGGGAGTCATCTGCTGGCTGGGGGCCAACCTCCTGGGAAACGACATCCTCGACCGCCTGATCCTCGCGAACATTCCGGTGGCCGCGCTCGCCTTTGCCCTCCTGGCGGGGTTCCACTGGCCGAGAGCTACGGCGGCGGGGGCGTGGGCGAGCGTCGTCGTGGGTGTGGGCTGGGGGATCGGCTGCTATGTGGTCGTAGGAGAGTCGGGCGGCTATACCTGGCCTTGGGCGATGTATGGCATCCCGCTGATCTTCGCGACCGGCGGCGCCGCATCGCTGCTGACAGCGAGGCCGAAGGCGGAACTGATCGAAGGAGCGGGGGGTGGCCGGTGACGAAGGACCGAAGGTGGCACCCCCTGCGACTCGCGGGCGCGGTGGCCTTGGCGCTCGCGACGACGGGTTCGGCGGCAGCCCAGGTCTCCCGGACCTGGTTCGGGCCGTCGGTCCGGGTCTATCCCGCCGGCATCGTGACCGAAGGCATGATCGAGGTGCCGCTGGGACGCGGTTCCTGGAATGCCGTCCTGAGTGGCGGGTACAACGGCGCTCGACGCGGCCATTTCGGCCGGCACGACGATGAGCGGGGCGGCGGCCCTGGCCTCGCGCTCGGACTTGACCGCCGCCTGGGTGCGCCTTCATCGGGATGGCTGATTGGAGCCCGGCTGGACTGGTGGTGGCTTGGCATCGACTGGACGGACCGAAGTCCCGCACGGCGCGGACACACCAGCGTTCGGGTCCTCCAACCGACGGCCAGAGTGGGGTATGGGTGGACCGTGTTCCGGGGCCGTGCAAGGCTGGAGGGCTCCGTCGGGCTCGGGGCCGAGATCAATGTCCGCACCGACGGCGAACCGGTGGGGCAGGGCGCGATTGGGCTGGTTGGCGTGTCCCTGCTTTGGCATCCGTAGGACGGGGCCGAGGCGACCCGGCCTATGGGTCGAGCGGGGCGCGGATCCGGATCGGCAGGACGGTCGTGCCCCAGTGGATCCGGAGGATGGTGGAGTCGCGCCCGACCGTGGGGAAATAGTAGGCAAGGGCATCCATATGCGGGCCTTGCTCCGGCGGAACCTCGACTCTTGCCAGGTCAAATTCCTCGCCAGGATACGGTTGGTGGAAGACGCGGGCCGCGCGGCTCAGGATGAGCGTCCAGGCGGATGATTCCCGGGGGATCAACCAGAGCGAATACTCACCGGCCGGGATGGCGTGGCCGTCGATCGATACCGGCCGGGTGAACTCGATCCGGCTGGCCGAGTCGGCACCCGGGTGCCAGATCCGATCCCACTTCACCACGCCGGTGGCGCCGAAGAGGGTCCGTCCCCGGGCGGTCGGCCGGTTGTAGGTTATGGTCATGACGGTCACGCCGACGGTCTGAGACACGACGGCGTGTTGGCTGAAAGGGATCGCCTGGCCAGCGGCGGGCGCGGCCAGGTGGAGAACGATCGCGATCGTGGCGGTTGCGGTTCGCAGCAGCATGACTCAAGAATACCGTGTCCGGCCGGAAGGTTCCCGATCACGTATCCGCGGAGGTCAGATGGTACGGCCGGCTGGCAATATATACAACTGCAAATGTACAGATATCGTGCCTCACGTGCCAAGGGGGAGCAGACGTTGGGTGTCGCGGTACAACGTCGCAATTCATCTGCGTTTGTCAGCCGCAATTGTCGGTTAGGCTTCGGCGCGTTGACGCTTGCGCCGCCGTTCGACAGCTACGCGATCCGCCAAGTACACTTTCAATAAGCTCTGATACGGCACGTCGCGTTCGTTCGCGAGCAGCTTCAGGTCCGTGAGCAGGGTAGCCGGCAGGCGCACCGAGATCGCCGTCGACGACGGACGGAGGTTGGGAAAGCGGACGGCACGCGCCTGCGACCAATCGACGTACTCCGTCGAATCCGCAGTGGCCCAAAACGCCTGTTCAGCCGTTTCGGTCTTGAAGATCGGAATCCGTTTCAATGCGCGCTTTGGCGTCGGCATAGGTGCGCCTCTCTTTGCGGTTCATGTTGCGGGCCTGCACGACACGAATCAGGGTGCCGCGCATGGTAAAGACCAAGTACAAGTGTCGATCGGCGGATGTGCGACCAAGTGCACGCCACCGCCGCTCGGCGTCGGAGTGTTTGGCGTCGGCCGAGACGATGAAAGGCTCGATCAAAAACGCTTGCTCGCATTCGCCGGGATCGACGTCGTGGCGCGTTCGTACTTTCGGCGCGTTGCCGTCATCCCAGTTGAACCCGGTGGCGACGGCGAGGATGGCACCGATATCGTCGGGGTTGCCCAGTTCGTCGCTCACGAGACAGAGTATATACCCAGTATATACCACCCGTCAAGAGCAACCAAGGTTGTCGGAAGCCTAACGCCCGCGCATAAGCTGCAAAGCGCGGCGACGGACTCGCGAATGTAAGCCTGACGTGGCGCGCTTTGGCAGCTTCATGCGCTGGTTAGGCCTCAGCGCAAGTGCGTCAAGAGGTTGTCAAGAAGTCGGCACGCGCCACCGCGGTGAATCATTACGTGACAATTCGCACAAACGACCGCGAGCTGATCCAGGTGTGTTCGCACATTCCCAGTAGCCTCGGCGAGTGGAAGTAGATGGTGCACTTGCGCATAGCCTTTACCGAGAACCGGAACCTGTCAAGGAGTTTGAGACACGAGGGGGATCGAGTTTACTGAGTCATCGTCCTGAACGTACCGCTCGTCCGGATGGTTGCTTCCCGCCTCGA
>JAYUZK010000079.1:0-3671 GCA_043751835.1 Gemmatimonadota bacterium
CAGCTCACCTTCGGGTCGAAGACCGGCGAGGAGTTCCAGGCCACGATGCTCCTGCCGTTCTTCAACTATCACCTGAAGGGCAAGGGTGAGCGGCTCAAAGGCAAGGCGTTCGTCTATGAAACCGGCGGGAACAAGTGGCACACCCTGGACAGCTGGCCGCCGAAGCAGGCCGTCTCGCGCGCCATCAACCTGAGCACCGGCGGTACGCTGTCGTTCAATCCCCCGAAGGCGGGCGACAAACCGTCCGACGAGTACGTGAGCGACCCCGCCAAGCCGGTCCCCTCGGTGCCCGGTCAGAGCACCGACATGGACCCAGACTACATGGCGCAGGACCAGCGCTTCACCACCGGGCGCCCGGACGTGCTGTTCTATCAGGGCGAGCCGCTGACGGAGGAACTCACCATTGCGGGCCCGGTGTCACCGACCCTGTTCGTGACCACGAGCGGTACCGACGGCGACTGGGTGGTCCGGGTGATCGACGTGCACCCGGACGGCTTCCAGGAACTCGTGCGCGGCGATGTGATGCGGGGCAAGTTCCGGAAGAGCTTCGCGAAGCCCGAAGCGATGGTGCCGGGCAAGGTGACGCGGATCGACTTCACCATGCCCGACGTCTACCACACCTTCAAGCCGGGCCACCGGATGATGGTGCAGGTCCAGAGCAGCTGGTTCCCGCTGGTGGACCGGAACCCGCAGAAGTTCGTGGACATCTACCACGCGACCGCCGCCGATTTCCAGAAGGCGACGATGCGGGTTTACCGCTCAGGGGCGCAGACGTCCCGGGTGACGTTCAACGTCCTGCCCGCGAGCCTGACGCCCTGACGGAACCGATTGAGCGGGCATTGCCGGCTTGGCGCGCGCCATCGCCTTGTCGCCCACGCGGCAGATCGGACACACCCCCATCTGCGGCTCGTCCCCAAAACGCAACGACACGGGGCCAATTTGGCGGGTGGTATCGGTCAACACCACGGTAAGCGACATCGTGCGCCTGACGATCCGGCCGGTGAATCGGGCCGGGTGGAAGATGCCCAGGTTGATCGGGTAGGCATCGACGTTGTAGGTGCCGACGATCGAAAAACGGCCGTTCGCGTCCGGACGGATCGGACCCTTGGTGTTGCCGAAGGTGCAGCCGATGTGGACGTGGGCCCCGGTGTCCGTCGCAATGAGCCCCGCGTTCTTGCCGCCCCAGGTTCCAACGACCTCGGTGATCGGCGGGCCAGTCCCGGCATCACAGCCAAGTCCCAAGAGAAGCACCAAGCCGCCGGCGATCGCCAAGGACCTGATCGTTACGGCTTCCTTCATTCGTCCTCCCGGGATCGAGATACCGACCCCTCCTGAAGCAAGGCTCTTGCCGGTCCCTAACCCGTTGATCTCGAACGGACTCCGCGACCGCAGCGTCGATTCGACACGGTGCGCCGAACACACCTGATCAGGGGACCTGCATCGAAATCGGCAGGGTCAGCGCCTGGCAGACATCGAGACCGGTCGGACAAACGCCGACCCGAAGCACGCCGTCGACCCACGGCCGGCGCGGGATGGTCACCTCACGAGGCGAGTTGGCCCGGGGGTGGGGAACGTCTTGCTCCTGCATGGCCAATACTAACGGCCCGGACGCCCCAGGCACGTTCGGTCGAGCCAGCCGGCCACCAACCGGATCAGCTCGATCCGCCTGGCGGAGAAACTGTGATCCGCATGGTCCAGCGACAGAAGCGAGGCCCGGCTCACTCCGGCGGATTCCGCCGCGGCGCGGGTGCGCTCCACCTCCGAGGCGTCAAAACCGGTGTCGAGCGCCCCACCGATCAGAAGGTACGGCTTGTCGCCTAGCCGCCGAGCCAGAGTCGTCATGGCCCACTCGGTTCGGTGGGCCCGCATCTCCGACACGGTGAGCGCCCCCGTCGATCCGGCGAGCACCTTCACGCCATCCATATACCGAGCCAGCCGGCCCGCCGCCGCCGAGTCGTCGATTCCCAGGGTCAGGTCCTCAGGGGCGAGCGACGCGATGCACCTGACCCTGGCGTCCTGGGCACCGGCCGCCAGCGCGGCAACGGCGCCGAAGGAATGGCCGACCAGCACCACCCGGTTCGGGTCGACCCTGAGTTTCCGCGCCACGGCGGGGTCCGAGAGATAATCGACCGCGGAGGTCACGTCCTCGATCGCGCCGGCGAACGTGAACGTGCCGCCGGTGCCCCAGTTTCCCCGGTAATCGAAGAACAGGGTGTTGTAGCCGATCCGGCGGAGGGACTGGAGCAGGTCGAGGTTCTTCTCGAAGCCCGGCACCGCGTGGAGGAAGATCACGGTCGGATGCGGGCCCGGGCCGCCCGCGGCATAGAAGGTGGCGGTCGAGGGAATTCCGTGCAGCGGGACGAGGACCTCGACCATCTCGGGCGGAACGCGGGAGTCCGCGGCCGGGTCCTCGAACAGGCCTGGATCCTCGGCCCGGCAACCACCTAACGTCCATCGTTCCGCCGCGCCCGTTACCCGCTGCCGGCTCCGCATCCCGCCCACGATCATGGCGGTGTCGCCCTCGAGGGCCAGGGCACGGTGATCCATCGTCGCCACCGGTGCGGGCAGGAAGGTCCTCCAGCGCCCGGACCGGGTGTCATACCCCATGACGTCGGCGAGCGGCTCGCTCGGGGCGCCGTCGTAGCCGATGCCGTTGTAGTTGTAGGGATTGGCGGTGCCGCCCGCGAACAGCACGAACGGGCCACACCCGACCGCGGCGGCCCGATACCGCGGCGGCCCCGGGTGGGGCTCGGTGGAGGCTCGCCAGGCGATCGAGGTGGGATGGGCGGGGTCGATGGTGCCGATCCAGGTCTGCGGCACCAATGAATACTTCGGTCCCCCAGGCCGCCGCGCCGCCCCATCGATGAAGACGATGGTGTTCCCCGCCCCGCCGCCGGTGTGGCCGAACACGCCCGGGCCGGGAATCGGAGTCGCCATGGACCAGCGGTTCCGCACCACATCGTAAACCTGGACGTGCTGGACATTGTCCGTGTCGTGCCAGCCCGAGACCAGATAGACGAGCGAATCACGCCAGACCATACTGACGGCGTCGTCCACCGGCACCGGGATTGGCGCACCGAGGCTCCAGTTTTTTCGGACGGGGTCGTAGATGTTCACCACGGGTACTGACCGTTCCCTGGCCGAAGAATCCACGCTGTAGCCGCCGAACACATAGGCCCGCCCGCGGACTATCTGTGCCGTCGCGGCGAGGCGCCCCACAGGGCCGGGTACCGGAGAAAGCTCCTGCCAGCGACCCAGACCCGTACTCCAGGCCGCCGCCCGGCGCGTGATCCCCGACCACCGCTTGGTAGAATCCACCCCGAGAAACGAGAAGACCCACCAGTCGCGCCCGATCCGGCCGGCAGCGACGGCATTGTTGGTGACGGGCGACGGCAGGTCGGGCACCTGGGCCGACGCGGCCGGGGTCACGACCACGAGCACGGTCAGCGCGGCGCGGATTCTCAGCAGAAATGGGGAGGTCATGGCGGAAATATCGCACCGCTTGCCCCGGGGCGGCGACTGTGGCTCTTGCCCATCTCGAGGGGTACCGGCAACTCGATCAGGTCACGGTGGTGGCCGGCGCCGATATCCGCGCCGACCGGGCCCGGATGATGGGCGAACGCTACGGCTTCACGTCGTACACCGACTACCGGGAGATGCTGGAGCGCGAG
>JAYUZK010000080.1:0-4026 GCA_043751835.1 Gemmatimonadota bacterium
GGCGAAATCGGATCTCGCGCCACCGTGCTTCGAGGCGTCGAGGCCGATGCCAGCCGGACGTCGTCCCTTACGCTTGTGGTCGACTTGGGTGAGCGGGACGGCGATCTCGGGATTCCGCGGACCGACCGGGCCCGGATCGACTACACGGCGCTCACCCGCCTCGGTTATTCGACCGTCGTTCCCTATGAATTGGAGCTTGGCCTCGGCGCCAAGGGACTGGCCGGGGTGGCGGCCCAGTTTCCGGGCATCCGGTTTCTTGCGGCCAACGTCAGAGCCAAGGACTCAACCTTGTTCGAGCCCCGCCGGATCATCGAGGTCGGCGGGGTGAAGCTGGGCCTGCTCGGTCTGGTGGATCCCAATATCCGGGCCGGACTTCCCCGGAGCACCCTGGCAGATTTCGTCTTCTCGCTACCGGAGGTGGCGGCGAGGCGCGAGGCCGCGGCCCTCCGGCTCGCGGGAGCCGACGCCGTCGTGGCGCTCAGCAACCTCGACCCGGCGGACAACGCAGTGATCGCGAGTCGGGTGACGGGGATCGATGCCATCGTGGCGGACCTCCACGTGCGCTCGAGTCCGGAGAACGTCCGCACGGAGGTCCGGCTTCCAGACCGGCCGAGGTCCCGGCCCGGATCGCCGGCGCTGGTGGCGCGCGGCTTCGCCAACGGCCTGGGGGTTGGCCGCCTCGACCTGAACTTCCACGCCGCGCCCGGCGGCGGTCGCTACCTCGCTTCGCTGTCCCACCTTCTGACCTCGGTCACCGACCGGATCCGCCCCGATACCGCGATCACTCGGGAAATCCGCGCGATGGCCCAGCTGAGTCGAGCGGAGAAGGGCGACTTGATGTTCCCGTCCTTCACCGACCTGATCCGAACGCATCCGGCGCTGGCGGGGTTCGACGAAACCACGAAGCAGGGGCGGGTCTCGCAGCGGATGTGGGAGGAGTTCGTGGCGAGGCTCCTCCGGAACGGGGCCCGGGCGGAGATTGCCGTGATCCGGAAGTTCCCGCAGTTTCCACCGCTGATCGGCAAGCTCCACGAGGACGAGGTCCGCGGATGGCTCTGGACCGAGGACCAGATCGTGGTGCTCGATCTCAGGGGCGCGGATTTCAAGAAGTTTCTCGCGGCGGACGGGCGGGGCGAGTTGGTGGTGAGCGGAGCGGATCGCGTCCGGGAGATGGTGATGGGCCGCCGGATCGACGACGACACCTACTACCGGATCGCGACGACCGACGTTCTCTACGAGGGCGCCCGGGCCCCGTTCTTCGAGAAGGCCCGACGGGTGCGGCGAGGCGGGGCGCTCCGCGAGTTCGTTCTCGCGGAACTCCATCGGCTCCGGTCGCTCGGCAAGGGAGATGAGTACCTCGACCGGATGGCGGCCCGCGTCGCCCCCGATCCACCGTACGAGAACCTCTTGACCTTTGCCTTCGAGCGGCCGACGCTCTGGACCTCGCTCAACCGCACTTCCGGCAACGAAGCCTACGGCCAGGTTCCCGAAAGCCGGGTCACTGCCGCCGACGCCTGGGTCCTTGGCGCGAGCGGACGGTTCAAGATGACCTACGACCGCCAGCGGATGGCGGCCGATGTCGGGCTCACCACCGCCTACGCCAGACAGAGTGCGAAAAATCCGGACGGCCTGACCCAGATCTCCGAGTCCGCCGATGACGTCAAGCTTGACCTGACCTTCCGGAAGAAAGTGTCGGGCAGTTCGCGGGCGCTCCAGCCGTTCGTCCGGGGGCTGTTCGACACCGAGTTCACGCCGACGGTGAACCCAACGACCCAACTCCGGAACCCGCGGCAGGAGGCACTCCGAGGCTCGGTCGGTCTGATCCGGCCGGCCTCTGCCGCGGGCTCATGGCGAACGGCCTGGGAGCTGGCGGCCGTGGTCGAGAACGATTTCGGGCAGCCGCACGCGGAGTTCGGTTTCCAGGGCAAGGCGGAGGGCCGCTGGCCGATCGGCCGGAACCGGGTGTTGTATTTGATGCGGAATGACCTGACCTGGTTCCTGCCGTCAGGCCACGACACCCAGAGCGACCTGGCGCTCCGCTACAACATGGTCCACGAACTGCTGATTCCTCTGGTGGACGAGTTGTCGCTCTCGGTGGGCGCGGACTTCTACTTCTTTCGGGGGAAGGTTCCCGCGACCCGCACCCTCGGGTCCAGCATGCTGCTCCGGGTCGGCCTCGCATATGACCGGATCTGGAAGCCGCGGTACCAGCCCCTGTTCTAAGCCATCGGGAACATCTGGAGTCTCAGGGTCTGACTTCGATCCCGAACAGGACCGAGCGGCCCGCGGGTGGGTTCCCGTTGTGCCGCTCGTAGCGTTCCCGGTTGGTGAGGTTGTCGATGTTGAGGTAGGCCGTGAACTGCCTCGAGACATCGAACGATGCCGAGAGGTACGGCTTCACCACGCCCGGGTAGCGGATCAGGTAGTCGCGATAGCTGGCTCGCGGCTCGGCCTGGCCGGCAGCGACCTGGGCCAGCACACCCCAGTCGTAGCCGGTCCAATTCCCGATGAAACTGGCCCCGACGGCAAACTGGGCCTGGCGGGTCGCGAGAGAGAAGCGGACTACGCCGGAACTCCGGGGAATCTCCGGCAGCTGGTCGCCGATGCGGAGGGAACCGGAGTACCCGCGGGCGATGCTCCCGATGGTGCTGCTCGTGACGTAGTACTGGGCATCGGCGCCGAACCGGCCCCGCCGGAATCCCCCTTCGAGTTCGACGCCGCGGTTCCGGATGGCGCCGACGTTCTGGAACTGAAAGTTCTGGAGCGCGCCCCGCCCGCCGCCGAGGAAAACCGCCTGGATCAGATCGGCGGCGCGCTGATTGAAATAGGTGGCCCGAACGTACCCGGCGGTGCCGGCGTAGAGGTCGGCGCCGAGTTCGTAGCCCGCCTGTACTTCTGGGGCGAGCCGCGGATTTTCCTCCTGCCGGATGATGCTGGATTCCATCCGGCGGCTCATGCCGGGTTCCGGCGGACGGATCCCTCGGCCCCACCCCCCCCGCAACCGAACCGCCACGTTGCCCACCGGCTGGCTCCACGACATCCCGACGCTCGGCGCCCAGGCGGCCCCATAGTTGGCCCCGAACGCGCTGCTCCACTCCGCCCGTGTGCCGGCGTTCAGCACGAATGAGCCGCTCCGGAGCTTGGCCTGGATGAAGGTTCCGGTGTTCCGCATCTCGTCGTCGTAGAGACTGACGTAGCTGGTGCCGCCGCCCGAGTCCCAGGCGCCGCGGGACCGTTCGAGCCTGGCGTGCTCGATTCCGATCGTGGTGACCAGGAACCCCTGGCGTCCGAGCTCGGCGCTGAAGGCCGAGCTGTAGCGGAGCGACGCGCGGCTGGCGGTTTCGTCCGTCGCGCCTAACGGCCGACGGATCCCGACCAGATAGTCGCGGCGCGATCCCAGGGCGCCGCTCGACCGGTCATACCCGGCCACCAGGGTCTGGATCCACCACTGTTGGGTCTGGTGGACCGCGGTGGCGCCGATCGTGGCGACATTGACCTGGGCCGCATTGGACACCAGAGGTGTCTGCGACAACTGGACGAGCCCGAGCTTGTTCTCGGCATAGTCGAACTGCCCGCCCTGAACCACGCCGCTCACCAGCAGCGACCCCAGCGCGATCTGTCCGCCACCGTGGGCGCTCCAGTTCTGGGTCAGGGGAACCGATGTGCCGGAACCGACCCGGCCCCACGCCCCGCTGGCCGCCACGGAGGCGCGCGCCCCGCCCCAGCTGATTCCCCCGGCATAGTCCTGACGCAGCACCGTGGAAATGGCCTCGCGGTCGAACGGTCCCGCGGCCAGTGCCGCCGAGCCCTGCGTCCGGGGCGACTCACCAAGGCTGCCCTTCCGGGTCACCACCTGGATCACGCCGTTGATGGCGTCGGAGCCGTACAGCGCGGCGCCCTGCGGCCCCCGGATCACTTCGATCCGCTCGATGCTCCGTGGATCGAGCAGCGTGATCAGCGTCGGCGAGGCGACTTCGATTCCGTCGACGTAGGTCTTGATTCCCCGGGCCGTGAAGGAACTGGCCC
>JAYUZK010000081.1:0-12963 GCA_043751835.1 Gemmatimonadota bacterium
GACCCTTGCCATGCTTCGGGGCGTCAAGGGCAAATACGAGGCGCACCACGGTGTTTCCATCACCGAAGAAGCGCTCCAGGCCACCGTCAAGCTGGCCCGCCGTCACATTCGCGACCGGTTCTTTCCGGACAAGGCCTTCGACGTGCTCGACGAGGCCTCCGCTCGGCTTCGGATGCAGCGCGAAGCCAAGCCTAACGTGATCGACGAGAAGGAACGGGCCCTGGTTCGCCTCAAGACCAAGCTCGAAGCCATCAAGGCCAGCGGCGAAGGGGAGGCCGCGCCCGTGGAGAAGGAAATCAAGGCCGCTGACGCCGACCTGGCCAAGATCCTGGCCCGCTGGAAGGAAGAGAAGGAAGTAGCCGATGGGCTCCAGGCCACCCGCAAAGCCATTGCGGAAAAGACGGCCGAACTTGAAAACGCCGAGGCGACGGGTGACGTGGCCCGCGCGGCCGAAATTCGGTACGGTGCCCTCAATTTCCTCCCGGTGCAGGAGGCCGACTTCGAGAAACGCCATCAGGTCATCCTCGAGAAGGGCGTGATGGTGCCGAGCGAGGTTCGGGCCAGCGACGTGGCCGACGTCGTGGCCCGCCGCGCGGGGATTCCCATTGCCCGGATGATGGAAAACGAACGCGACCGGCTGCTCAAACTGGAAGAGCGCCTGGCCAGCCGCGTCATCGGCCAGCCGGAGGCGGTGGAAGCGCTGGCCGAAGCCGCCCGCCGGATGCGGACCGACCTTCGCAAGAAGCGGAAGCCGGCGTCTTTCCTGTTCGTCGGCCCCACGGGTGTCGGCAAGACCGAACTCGCCAAGGGCCTCGCGGAAGCGCTGTTCGACGAGGAGAGCGCCCTGATCCGGATCGACATGGCCGAGTACAAGGACTCGGGCTCGATCTCGGGTCTGATCGGGTCCCGGCCTGGCCTGGTCGGCTCCGAACAAGGCGGTTTCCTGACCGAACAGGTCCGCCGCTCGCCCTACTCGGTGGTGCTCTTCGACGAGATCGAGAAGGCCCACGCCGAGGTGATGGATCTGATGCTTGGGCTGCTCGATGAAGGCCGCCTGACCGACGCCAAGGGTCGGCTCTGCGATTTCACCAACACCATCGTTCTCCTCACCTCGAACCTCGGCGTCAAAGAAGCCAACGCCATGGCCAAGACCAGCGAGGAGCGCCGCGACATCATCATGAAGGTGGTCCAGACCTCGCTCCGGCCCGAGATCTTCAACCGGTTGGGCGGCGTCATCCCGTTCAATGAACTCGGGATGGACACCCTCGAGACCATCGTCGGGATCCACCTCAAGAGTCTCGGTTCCCGGCTGAAAGAGGAGTACAAGGCGACCTTCGAGGTTGATCCCGACGCGGTCACCTCGCTGGCCCTGTTGTCGTACGATCCGGCCTACGGCGCCCGCCCCGTGGAGCGGACCATCGACCGCCAGATCCTGAGCCCGTTGTCCCGGCTCATCATCGGGGGCGACGTGGTGGCCGGCTCGGTGGTCCGGGTGGTGAAGGACGGCGAGGAATTTGCCCTGCTGGTCGGCACCCGGGCGGAAGTCGACGAGGAAGCGGTCAAGGTCCAGGCGGAGGCCGCCGCCCGGGCGGCCGCTCCGCCGGAAGGCGAACTGAAGAAGGAGGCCTGATGCGGCGGATCGTCCTGGGCTTGCTCTTGGCGGCGGCGCTGGCGCCTCAGGCCAGTGCCCAGATCCCGTTCTTCAAGAAGAAAAAGAAGGAACAGCCGCCGGCGGAAGCTGCGGCCAAGGGCCCGGCCGAGACCCCGGCCTCCGGTGCGGCGCCGCCCGCGGCGGCGGCGGCTGCGCCCGGTTCAGCCCCCGCGGTGAATGCACCGCCGCCGCAACCGGCCCAGGCCGGCGGTCAGCGCGTTCTGACTCCCGACGAACAGCAGGCCCTCAAGAACCTGATCGATCAGGCGCTCCAGGCGGACACGTCCCCCGACACCAGCGTGGCCCACATTCGCGAGCGGATGATGCGGTGGAATACGGTGATGGTGCAGGATCCGACCAACGTGGTGGCGCAGAATGCTCTGGTCCAGGCGCGCGACGATCTCAAAGCGTCCAACGACCGGGCCCTCGCCGCCGGCAATGCCGACAAGGGTACCCGCGACGTCATCGCCCAGCGATTGAACCAGGCCGAGATCGACATTCGTGCCAAGAACTGGGCAATGGCCGAGCAGAGCCTCCGATTCGTGCTCGACCAGGACTCATCGAACCTCCGGGCCAAGAGCCTGATGCCCGAGCTGGAAAAGGGTCGCCGTCTCGATGATCTGAAGCGCCAGGCGATGTATATCATCCCGATTCTGGTGGTGCTGGCGGCCGGTCTGGTCCTGGTGGTGAAATTCGGCGCCAAGTATCGCGAGGACCGGCAGAAGAAGGCTGAAGAAGTCGCCGCCAAACGATCCGCCGTTCTCCAGATCGTCGACGGCGTGGGGCGGGGCAAGCTGGTCACGATTGAGAAAGACAAGTCGATCTTCAAGATCGGGGCGGCCATGGGCTCCGCGGATGCCGAAAAGAACGATCTCGTGGTCAGCGACTCCGCCAGCCAGGTCTCCCGGTTTCACTGCACCCTGATTCGCAAGGACGGCGAGTACTTCCTCGTCGACTCCAGCGTGAACGGTACCTTCGTCAACGGCGAGGCCGTCAAACGGGGCGACCACCACCGCCTCGACGACGGGGACGAGATCACCCTCGCCGACGTGGCCCGCCTCAAGTTCCTTCACACCTGACCACGCCAACCGTCCCCGGGTTCGAGCTGCTGGACCGGCTCTCCCATCCGGGGACGACCGAAGTCTGGTCCGCCCGGTCGGCCGCCGGCACCACCGCGGCCCTGAAGATCCTGCTTGCCCCGGGCCAGGAGGATCGGAGGTTTCGCTTCGAGGCCGAAGGGCGCCTGCTTCGCCAACTTGGCGGCCGTCATCACCTGGTGCGCTGCGACGCGGTGATCCCCGATCCGCCGACCATGGTTCTCGAACTGGTCGGGCAGGAAAGTCTTCGCGACCGCCTTCGGGCCGGCCCGCTACCCCTCCGGCTCGCCCTCGCCTGCGTCCGCCAGGTGGCCGACGGGCTCGGCTGGCTCCACCAGCACGGCATCTTCCATCGGGATGTGAAGCCCGCCAACATCCTGCTGGACGATGACGGCACCTGGCGACTCATCGATTTGAGCGTGGCGGCCCACGGTACCCCACCCCGGGGGCTCCCGGACGGTTGGATCGAGGAGGAGACCGGAACCTCGGGGTATGCGGCGCCGGAGTTGCTGGCCGGGCCGGAAACCGCCACGCCGTCGGTCGATATCTACAGCCTGGGGGTGGTGCTATATGAGGCCTTGTCGGGGCGCTGGCCCGTGGAACTTGAGCCCGGTGAGACCGACGGAGAGTTCCGGGCCCGTGCTGCGACCGGCCCCCCTCCGGTCGGAGTCGACCGCCGCGGTGACTACCCGCCGGCGGTGGTGCGCGCGGTGATGCGGGCGGTGGAGCCTGATCCGACCACCCGGATCGCCTCGATGGGTGAGTGGGCCGGAGCGTTAGGCGCGCTCGGATAGAACGTCACCGTCCACTTGTCGCGTCGATCCCGGAACCGGTCGATGTGCAGGTGGAGCCCGGTGCCCGCTCGATCGGTCCAGCCCCGCGCCAGGGCCGCCTTGATCTGCGCCTGGAGAATGGCGTCCTGGGAAAAATCCTTGACCCGGATCCCGGTTCGGGCAAACCCGTCGATCAGGAACCGGATCTGGTCGGCGGTCAGATCCTTGACCCGCACATCCATGGCCCCGCCCGCTCCGTACAGGGAGAGGTGCTCGGGATGGTCCCGCCCCGTGATCGCGAACGCCCGCCTGAACTGGACCTGAAAGGCGTTCTGGACACTCCCCACCGCCGTCCCGAACTGGTCCGCCGAGAGATTCGAACTCAAACTGCGGCTCAGGTCCGTGAGCCGGCTCCTGCCGGCCCGGATGCTGCCCGGCACCGCCAGTCGGTTCGACCGGTAGATGTCCGCCACCGTCTTCGCCAGCACCGCCACCCGCTGCGACACCCATTCGTTCCGGGCGATCGGGCTGGCGTCGAACAACGTGATTGCGCCGGCGAACTCGCGCGCGGCGTCGTCTGGGAGTCCGAGATCGAGCAGCGTCGACCCTCGCTCGATGTGCTGGGTCGCCTCGACCATCAGGCTGTCGAACATCCGGCCTTCGATTTCGGTGAGCGGTGGCGGCCCCGCCTGCTCGGGCGGACCACTCGCGACGATCCGGTAAAGGACCACGCCCCCATATCCCAGCGCCACGCCCAGCAGCGCCAGGGCCGCCCACATCCAGAGCGGGAAGCCGGCCTTGCCCCGGGGGCCTCGCCGCCGCTTCCACCATGCTCGCCTCGGCCCCCCGGCCTCGGCGTACACGGGCTCTGATTCCTCCTCCGCCGGCTTGGCCCTCGATTCCCCGGTGACATATTCGTACCGAGCCGATGGTGCCAGCTCGATGACAGCCCCATCGGCGAGGCGGGTCGGTCCCGTCAGTTGGCGCCCGTTGAGCCGGACGCCAGTCCCCCCCGAGAAGGGCGACAGGTAAAACCCGTCCTCCCGCTCGCTGATCGAGGCATGGCGGTCCGCCACCCCGGGCAGATAGACCCGAAGGCCGGAACCGGAAGACGACCCGATCCAGAACGGCGATCGGTCGATGGAGACGGGGTCGCCCTGGGTCGGCGCGATCGGGATGAGACGAGGTGCCGGCATGGCTGACAAAATGATAGCCAGGATGCTTGGGTTACGCCTTGGCCGATGCCGGGTATCTTTGGGGCTACCGGACCTCATCCTGCGGGTATGACAACACCTAACACTCACGACCTGAGCCGCCGCCACCTCCTCGCGCTGCTGGCTGTCTTCACTCCCGCCGCGGTCCTGAACCGCCGGCGGGGTCGCCTCGCCGCCCAGGATCTCGATCACGGGACCCTGGACGCCCTGGGCACCACCGTCCTGCCAACCGAGTTGGGCGCGGCGGGAATCGGTCCCGTGGTTCGGGGGTTCGAGCGGTGGCTGGCCGGCTACCGAGGCGGGGCCGAATTGCTCCACGGTTATGGGACGGCCGAGATTCACCGGACCGCGCCGTCGCCGGCCCCCCGCTGGAAGGCCCAGCTCGTTACGCTCGACGCCGAGGCCCGCCACCGCTCCGGCCAGCCGTTCGCCCGGCTGAGAGCAGCCGATCGCCTTGCCCTCGTCACCTCTGTTTTCGACGGGGTGAAGACGCTGCCCGAGCCGGCCGCGGCCCATCACGTTGCGTTAGGTCTGCTTGCCTGGTGGGCCGGGACGTCGGCCGCGAAGGACCTGGCCTACGGCGTGGCCGTCGGCCGCTACAACTGCCGCCCGCTCGCCGCCAATCCGGAGCGGCCCACCCCGCTCGGGGGAGGCTCCCGATGACCCGGGTGGTCGAATCGGACATTTGCATCATCGGGTCGGGGATCACGGCCGCGATGGTGGCCGAGAAGCTGGCCGATGAAAGGAAGTGCTCGATCGTGGTCGTCGAAGCCGGCGATGAATTCGACCCGCTCAGCACGCGGGCCGCGCTCCGCCGCCGATTCCTCGACTACGGCGAAAGTCCCTGGCGGAACGACCACATCGACGGCACGGCGGTGACTGGTCAGCAGTCCCGCTCCATGGTGGTGGGGGGTCTGGCCATGCATTGGGGCGCGGTGACGCCGCGATGGAGCCCCGAGGACTTTCGCATCAAGTCGCTCTACGGCCTCCACGACGACTGGCCGATCTCCTACGACGATCTTGACCCGTTCTATCAAGAAGCGGAGGAACGACTCGGCATCGCCGGGGAACAGGGACCACCGGAACTGGATCCTCGGGGCAAACCGTTTCCCCAGCCGGCCCTGCCGCTCACCTGGGGCCTGACCCAACTCAAGGGCTGGGCCGCCAACGCGGGGATCGCGACCTGGAGCCAGCCTTCCGCCAAGAACGCCGTTCCGTGGCGGGGCCGGCCGGCCTGTTGCCGGAACGACACCTGTTTCCCGATCTGCCCGATTGGCGCCAAGTACTCCCCCGACTTCACCTGGAACGCGCTCCGGAATGCTGGCCGGATTCAGCTGCTCTCGCGCACCGTGGTGCGCCGGCTCGACGCCGCCCCGGGGTCGAACCGGATCGAACGGGCCCACGCGGTCTCGCGTGACCGCCCCGGCGAGGCGATCGAATTTCGGGCCAAGACGTTTGTGGTGGCTGCCGGATACCTCTGGAGCTCCCATCTGCTGCTGCTCTCCCGCTCGAGCCGTCACCCCGAGGGCCTCGCCAACCGCTCGGGCCTCGTCGGCAAGTACCTCTGCGGCCACCGCAACGTGTTCGCCTATATCTCGTTGCCGTTGGCCCTCTATCCCGGGACCAACGACCAGCACAGTCTCGTCTCCAAACAGTTCATGCGGCACCGGACCGGCGGACCCCACTATCTCCGCCACGATCTCCGAATCTGGGAATCCGATGTCGGCCAGGAAGCCCGCCTCCGTGGCGATGCCGGCAAGCTGCTTCTGGGGGACGATCTCTTGGCCGATTGGCGCCGCCGCACCGCGACCGGGACTGCCCGGGTCCGCTCCTACTATGACGTCCTTCCCGACCGCTCGAGCGAGCTCACACTCGACGCCGGCCGTCGGACCCCATGGGGTGATCCCGCGCCGCGCCTGGCATGGCATGACGCACCGGCCTCGAAAGAACTGCGAGGGCCGAGCGAGCAGCATCTGCGGGATCTGTTCGAACGGCTTGCCCGGGCCGGCAACGGCCGGGTGATGTCAACCAGGACCGATGACTTTCAGGACCACCCCGCCGGCGGGTGCCGGATGGGAGAAGACCCGGACCGAAGCGTGACCGATCACTCGGGCCGGACTCATGACCACGAGAACCTCTTCGTAGTCGGCGCCCCGACCTGTGTCAGCGCCAGCTCAGCCAATGGAACCCTGACCTTTGCCGCCCTGTCGCTCCGCTCGGCCGCGGCGATCGGCCAGGCGTTCCCGGCCCGCACCTGAAGGAGCACCTGATGAAGCCCGCCGGAATTGTTGCGTTGTTCGCCGCCTGCCTGACCGGGTCGGCTGGCGCTGTGGCTGCCCAGGAGGTCGGCGGGCCGATCAGCATCTACGCCGCCCGTGTCCTCGACGGAAAAGGCGGCGTTTTCAAGAACGCAACGGTGATCGTGGACGGCGGCCGGATTCTCCGGGTCGAACCGCGCCGGGTGGACAAGCCGACATTCGAGTTTCCCGGGGGCACGCTCCTGCCCGGCCTGATTGACGCCCACGTCCACATCGGCGCCTACGTCAATCGCCAGGGCCGGATGCATGCGTCGGGAGATGGCGACACACCGGCCCAATCGGCCCTGTCCGCGGCCGCCAATCTCCAGCGGACCCTGGCCGCCGGCTTCACCACCGTGGCGAGCATCGGCGAAAGCGACGATCGGGATATCCGCGATTGGGTCGATCACGGCGGGCTGTCCGGACCCCGGGTCCTGACCACTCTCGATCCGATCACCGATGCCCAGCTCACCCCCGATCAATTGCGGGCCGAGGTCCGGAAGCGGGTCGATGCCGGTGCCAACCTGATCAAGCTCTTTGCCTCCAAGAGCATTCGAGAGGGCGGCACCCAGACCATGTCTGAGGAACAACTCCGTGCCGCCTGTGACGAGGCCAGGGCACACAACGTCCTCACCATCGTCCACGCCCACAGCGCCGAGAGCATGCGGGCCGCCTCGCTTGCCGGTTGCCATCAGATTGAGCACGGGATCTTCGCGACCCAGGAGGTCCTCGACCTGATGGCCAAGCAGGGAACCTACTTCGACCCGCAGTGCGCCCTCGTGTTCCGGAACTATCTCGACAACCGGAAATGGTTCCAGGGAATCGGCAACTTCACCGAGGAAGGCTTCGCCTCGATGGAACGGGCCATCCCGCTTGCCACCGTGGTGATCCGGAACGCGATCGCCACCCCCGGTCTCAAACTCGCCTACGGAACCGATGCGGTTGCCGGTGCCCACGGCCGCAACGCCGAGGATCTCGTTTGCCGGGTCCGGCAGGCGGGGCAGAAGCCGATGGATGCCCTGGTTTCCGCCACGTCGGTGAACGCCCGTGCCCTCGGGATCGACAAGGAGACCGGGTCGATCGAGGCCGGCCTCGCGGCCGATCTGATCGTGGTGCGGGGTAACCCGCTCGACGACATCGGGGCGGTGGGCCGGGTGGTGTTTGTGATGCGGGGTGGTCGGGTCTACCGGCACGACCCGACCCTCGTCGGCAACCCGGCCCTCCGGTGATCCAAGCCATCTGGCTCGGCCCCGCCGCCGGAGTCGCCGGCCTCGCGGTCGGGTGGCTCGCCCGGTCCCGAATCGCGGCGGGCGCCCGGGTCCGGGCCGACGGGCAGCAGCTGATCGATCTCGCCCGCCTTGAAAGCATGCTGGCCCGCGGAGAGGCGGACCGTCAGGTCGGTGCGGAGCTGGAGCTCCGCCGGGATCTCGCTGTGTCGGCGGCGACCATCGACACCCTTCGAACGGAAATCGAGACTCACGCCCACGCCGTGAGGGAGGCCCGGCTGGCCCGTGAGGCGATGCGCGAGCGTTGCACCCAGCTATCCGGTGAAATCGAATTGGTCACCGCCCGCTGGAAGGACGCGTCGGGCGCGATCGAACGGCTCGTGGACCGGGATCGTGAGGTTCGGATGCTGACCGAGAGTATCGCGGGCGTTTCCGCCCGTCTTGCCCAGGCCGTCGTCGGGCGGAACGCGGCGGAGGCCGAACGGACCCGGAGCGCGCTGCAGGCCGAGGTTCTCGAACGACAACTCCGGGACACCACGGCCGCGGCCCGGGCCGAACGTGATCGGGCCGTTCGCCAGTCGGAGGTCGCCCACCTCCAGCGCCTTGCCGACCTGGCCACGGAGCTCGGGGTCGCGCGGGCGCAGGCCGAACGGCTCGAGCCGCTTCGTCGCCAGGTGGAGGACCGCGAAGCCCTCATCCTGGCGGTTGCGCGGGAGCGCGATGAAGCGGCCGGGGCGCTGATTCGGCGGGAGAGTGATCTGCTCGCAACGATCGAAGCGCTCCAGGCCCGTGTCGGCGAATTGATTCGGCTCGAAACGGTGGCCCGGGGCCTCGAGGCCGATCTTGGCCAGGCGCGCTCCCGGCTCGGCGAGGTGGAGCGCGAGCGGGACCGGCTCCGGACCGACCAGGATCGGGCCGCTGCCCAGATCGCCAGTCTCAACGCGGAGGGTCGCGACCGGGACACTCGATTCCGGGTGCTGCTCACCGATCGTCGGGCCACGGTCGAGGCGAGCCAGGGAGAGCTGGCCCGTCTCAAGACTATGGTGACCTCGTCACGGCGCCGGGATCCCGAAGCCAGCGACGATCTGAAACGGATCACCGGTATCGGCCCCTCCCTCGAGCGGATCTTGCGCCAGCACGGCATCTATTCATTTCGCCAGATTGCTCTGTGGACGGAGGCCGACATCGAACGGATTTCCGGGGAACTCGGGGCATTCCGGAGCCGGATCAAGCGCGATCAATGGATCGCGCAGGCCCGGCTCGAGCACGAGCGGCTCCACGGCGAGGCGGTGGAGCAATGACCCGCCGGACTCTCTATATTCCTCATTCCTCCATGCTCAATCACCTCCGCGCCGCCGCCGTGGCCGCGATCTGCCTGGCGTCGGCCGCCTGCTCGTCGGGCACGGGGGCCAGCCGCGTGTTCGTCCCCCCCGAGTCGGGCGAACGGCACCTCGCCAGGATCCGGCAGCTGACCTTCAGCGGCAACAATGCCGAGTCGTATTTCTCGTCCGACGGGAAGACGCTGATCTTCCAGCGCCAGGAGCAGGTCGATCAGGGATGCGACCAGGAATACATCATGAATATCGATGGTTCCGGGATGCGGCGGATCTCGAACGGATGGGGCCGGACGACCTGTGGGTTTTTCTACGCCAACGATCACCGGGTCCTCTACAGCTCCACCTTCCAGCATGACAAAGCGTGTCCGCCGCCGCTCGATCAGTCGCTGGGCTATGTCTGGCCGCTCGGGAACCTGGAGATCTACACCTCGAAGCTCGACGGTGCGGACCTCAGGCAGCTCACCAGCAACGGCGCCTACAACGCCGAATCGACCGTATCACCGGACGGGAAGACGATCATCTTCACGTCCACCAAGGATGGCGACATCGACCTGTACTCGATGAACGTCGATGGCACCAACGTCCGCCGGATCACCAACCGGGTGGGCTACGACGGTGGCGCCTTCTTCTCCCCCGACGGCAAGATGATCGTGTGGCGGGCCGGCTATCCGACCACTGCCCGTGACTCAGCGGACTATCTGGGTCTCCTGGCCAAACGGATGGTTCGCCCGGCGCGGGTCGAGATCTGGGTCGCCAACGCCGACGGGTCCAGCGCGCGGCAGATCACTCATCTTGGCGGAGCCAACTTCGCTCCCTTTTTCCATCCCGACGGGAAGCGGATCATTTTCTCGTCGAACTACGAAAATCCCCGGAGCGGCAAGTTCGACCTTTTTCTGGTCAACGTCGATGGCTCCGGGCTCGAACGGGTCACCACCCACCCCGACTTCGACAGTTTTCCGATGTGGACCCGGGACGGCAAGAAGCTGATCTGGGCCTCCAACCGGAACGGACGCAAGGCGCACGAGACCAATCTCTTCATCGCCGACTGGGTGGACTGACCGATCATGAAATCACTTGTCCGGTGGCTTTGGGACTGGGCCAAATCGATCGGCGTGGCCCTCGTCGTCTGGTTCTTTCTCCGGACGTTTCTGGTGGAGGCCTTTCGGATCCCGTCGGGCAGCATGGAAAACACCCTGCTCATCGGCGACTTCCTCTTCGTCAACAAACTGCTGTACGGAGCCGAGATCCCGCTTATTCACAAGCGCCTGCCGCCGGTTCGCGAGCCCATCCGGGGCGAGATCCTGGTGTTCGACTCCGTGGAGGAAGAGGGTCTCAAGGTCGTCAAGCGTCTGATTGGGGTTCCGGGCGACACGCTGTCGATGGAGACCAGCCAACTGTATCGAAACGGGGCCAAGGTGGACGAGCCCTGGGTGATCCGGACCGACTCGACCGCCAAAGCCGACCCGGCCAGCCGGGCCCAGATGCGCCGCTGGCAGATCCGGCACTACGTAGGCCGTCAGCCGGACAGCTACGCCCCGGACCTCAACAATTGGGGGCCGATTGTCGTTCCCCGCGACTCGTTCTTCATGATGGGTGACAACCGCGACGGCTCCTACGACGGTCGCTACTGGGGCTTCCTCCCCCGCCTCAACGTGCGGGGCCGGCCCCTGATTGTCTATTTCAGCTTCAATCCGGATACCTACAAGCCGCTCCCGTTCCTCACCAACGTCCGGTGGGCGCGGATCTTCGCTCGCCCCCATTGATTCAAACCTCCGGTGTATTGCCGGGATATGTTCGGGAGTTGCCAATAATACTCCCATCGTTGCTAACGGTCTTTCTTGCGGACCGGCCTCCCTGATGGTACAATGACGCCCGGCCAGACCTAACGTCGGACCGATCGGGGGGATGATACTGTGGCGACCGAACTTGGCGGGATGCAGGTTACATCGTTGATGGAGGCGCTGCCCGGGATTGCGGCGGTGCTCCGCAATCCGGTGGCGGATGCGTTTGTTGGACTGATCAAGGCGGGCTCCCGGATCACCGATTTCAAGGTCGGCGACGCCGAGGAGATTCTCCGCTACGCGGTCCGGCGGACCCTTATGACCCAGGACGAGACTGACCGGATCCTGGCCGAGGTTCGCGATGCGACGGAACGGCGGGCCGAAAAGGCCGCCGAGCGCGAGCGGGGCAAGGCCGCCAGGAAAGCCGCCGCCCCGCTACCCAAACCGAAGGCGAAACTAGCCGCCAAGGCCAAGCCCGCCGCGAAGAAGCCCGCCAAGAAGAAGAAGTAGGCTAGGGCCCCCTGGGGCGGCTACCAGGGCGGCCTTCGGGTCATCGACGTCTCCGGCGAGCTCCGAGGTGATTTGCTGCGCCAGGGCCGGGTGATCGGCACCGGTCGACTCGGGCCTCTGGATTCTCCCGATCGAACCGAAACGCCAGCTTACGCCCTAGACCTAACGACACTATTCTTGACCCATGTCCTCCGCCCCGCCCAGCCTTGTTATCCGGACGTTTCTCGACCGGGCGGAGGGCTTGGCCCACTTTGTTCTCCGGGCCGGCGAGGCTCCCCGTTTGATCGCGTTTGACGACGCGGCGGGATGCCCGGTCGAAACGGCACTCGCCGCGCTCGAGTGGACCGGCGCGGTGGGAATTCTTCCCGACGACGACATGATCCAGGCCGTCCGCCTCACCAGTGAGACGGCCGCCGCGGTGGTGGAGCGGAAGACCCCAACCGGCCGCCAGTTCGTGTACCTGGGCCCGAGGCTCGACGCGCCCCCGATGGACGTCTTCGAGGGGAGGGTACTGTTCGACGAGCCCGGCGTCAAAGCCGTCGAGTTCTCGCAGCGGGCCCACGCCTTGGCGCACTTCCTTCGGGCCACGAGCGGTTCCGGGGCCCTGCTTGCCCTCCTGGGCCGGCGAGCCCCCGAGGTTCGGCATATCCGACGGTGGTTCCGGCCGATCGTCGAGGAACTCGACGGTCATCGTCTGTGGGTCGGGGGCTGGTTCGCCGCCAGTTCGGCCGGCGCCCTTTTCGCCACCGACGAGGCGGAACAGCAGTTTCGTTACATCGAGGTTGGTCTCGAATCCTGACCTGCCGGGCGTGGATCGTGTGGATACACGGTTTCCACAATTGTTCTCAACTCCCGTAATTCCATATCGCACCGGCTCTTCCGGGCTTGATGTTTCCCACCTTGAGCGATCGTAACCCGAATAAATTCAGGCACTTGCGAGTTTTCTCCACGAACCAGATCTTGGGCACTGGGATGCCAATCGCTTGGCGTCGCCCGCCCCGATCTGGCGCCTCGGGGTGCCGTGTGAGGGATCGGTCCGCGACCCGATCCGATTCGCAGCGCCTGGGGGTGTTCCGG
>JAYUZK010000082.1:0-5282 GCA_043751835.1 Gemmatimonadota bacterium
CCGCCCATCAGCCTAACGTTCTCCCCGCTTGATCGGCCGGCCCGGATGAACGCCGGCCACCACGTCGCCACTAGAACGGCGTACCGGAACCTCCATCAGGGGGCCGGCAAATCACTGAGGACGAGCCGGGCGATTCGCCAGGCGCCATCGGATCCGCGCCGCCAGCCGGCGACCGTTCGGCCTCTCTCCACCACCGGTGTTCCGCCGTGCGGCGGCTTGGTCTCCTCGAACCAGCCGAACTCGATGGCCCGGTCGTCCAGGAGAATCAGTTCGTCGCGGACGAGCCGATGGTGGGTGACTGCCCGAGCCAGGTTCCCCACGGCCAGCAAGCCACGGATCGCGGCCCGGCCAAGGGCGTCCGTGGACCCCGATTCGCCAAGCACGGCATCCTCGGTGAAATGAGCCGCGATTTCGTCCGGCGTCCCATGGACGAGGGCCCGGTCGAGGCTCGCGGTCGCCGCGGCGATCCCACGCGAGGAGTCATTCGTCACAACTCGCCCAACACAATCTTGGCCTGCTCCCCCGGCGCCAGAATGGCCCGCGCTGTGGCCGCCCGGGTCCAGAGCACCCAGCCGAGAACCGCCCACACGATGATCACGACCCACTCAAGCGGGAACGTGCCGCCGGCATCGATCCAGTGCTGACGCACGGCACTCCAGAGCAGGAAGAGGCTGCCGAGGGCCGCGACCAGCGACACGACGGACCCCAACGGAATCCGATAGGGCCGTGGATGGTCCGGCTCCAAGGACCGAAGTCGCCAAGCCGCGAGCGAGCTCACGAAATAGGCGAGACAGCCGGCCGCCGAGCCAACATTCACGATCGGCGCGATACCCCCCTTGCCGAGGAAGGCGCCCAGCAACCCGAAGCCGGTCACGAAGTAGATCGCCTTCACCGGCGAACCGTAGGCCGGGTGCAGCTCCGTGAAGGCCGGCGACACCATCCGGGCCCGTCCCAGGGCGAAGAGCAGCCGGCTGGCGGCAAGTGAGGCACCGTTGCCGACCGTGACGATGCCGCAGAGCCCCGCGACCAGCACCACACGGGCCATCCACTCCGAGCCGAATGCCGTCCGGAACGCGGCGGCCGCCGGAAGATCCGCCTTGACGATCTGTTGCCAGGGCGCCACCGAACCGACCGCGAGCGCGGCGACCGCGTAGTACGTGGCCGCGGCGAGAATCGAGAACACCACGACCAGCCCGAGCGTCCGGGCCGAAGTCCCCTCGGCCCGCTCCTCAAATACCTGGGGGATCATGTTGAAGCCGCCAAAGAACCACGGCGTCGTCGCCAGAACGGCCATCAGTCCCCCGGCCACCGATCCGTTGGCGGCATGCTGGAACATTGGCCGGAGATTGGCGGTCGACCCGAGCAGGATCGCCGCCCCGACGAACAGGAGCGAGATCGCCACCTTGCCGTAGGTGAGCCAGTCCTGAAACCGCGCGGCGCCTTGAATGCCGCGATAGTTGAGGACCCCGAGCCAGAGGGTCCAACCGACGCTGATGGCCAGCCCGAGCGCTCGGATCGGCTGGCCCCGCCAGGTATAGAGCTCTGGCCCCGCGATGCCCGGGATCAGGGCGTCGAGAAGCCAGGCGAGCCCGATCGACACGTACGGCACCACGGCGGTCATCATCAGCACCATCGCCCAGCCAACGGCGAAGGAGCCGAATTGCCCGAACGCACGATACCCGTAAACCGCCTCCGCGCCGGCGACCGGATACATGGCGCCGAGCTCGGCGTAGCAGAGGCCGATCAGCGCCATCAGGAGCCCGCCGACCAGGAACGCAATCATCGTCCCGATCGGCCCGGCCTGGCTGAACCACAGCCCCATGTAGACAATCCAGCCAACGCCCACGATCCCGCCGAAGCCAATCGAGAAGAACTGGACCGGACCGAGGGTCTTCTTGAGATCTGCCATCGGCAATCAGCTTTCCAGGGAGATGGGACTAGGGCTTGGGGGTCGCGTAGGTGCCGCGGCCGACGGCCACCAGGATCCCTTGCTCGTCACGGACTTCGATGTCGGCGCAGCAGACGGTGCGGCCCACCTTGACCGAGCGGCCGACGGCGAGGAGGGCGCCGCGGCGGGCCGGACGGAGCCAATCGACCCGGAGATCGATAGTAGGCAGACCGTCGCCCACGTGGGACCAGAGGGCGTAATCACCGGCGATGTCGATCAACGCCGCCACCACGCCGCCGTGGTACCAATCGGAGCCATCGGCGCGGAGAAACTCGTCCCGGAAGGGGAGGCGGAGCTCGGCAAGACCCGGTTCGAACCGGACCCACTCGAGATTGAGAAACCGCTGATAGGGCGAAGTCGCGAGATCGGGTGGCTGCACGAAGCCCAATCTACTCCGTCAGGCGACCTCGCCCAACGGGTCGCCGGCCGCGGCCGGCGGAAGGCCCGGCGCGCCGACAGACGACGGCGGATTTCCCTCGGATCCGTGGCCGCGCCAGTGATCGGTCGGCCGGGCTCGGCCGGGAGATCCCGGAGCCGGATTTCGAGCTGCACGAGGACCCGGATCAGAGGGCCAGGCCGAGGTCGGGATGGTAAAGCGACGACCGGACAACCCGCTGGGGTGGCACCGCTCCAGAGCGTGGCGCAAGCAATTGCAGGGTCAGGATTTGAGAAGCAGTTGATTATCCGTTGATTGGGCCGTGTTACCCTGGTGCCGCCTCTTCCGGGAGACTCGACTGTCATGATGGACTATGTCTGCTTCTCGCAGTTCTGCGCCACCTGCCATTACTGGACCGGCGACCGTCGGCCGGAGCCCGACGAGGGCCGCATCTATACCCCTCGCCACGCCACCATCGGTTCCTGCGGATGCCCCCACGGGCACTGGCTTGGGCGGCTCAAGCCGGGGGAGTCGAACTGCCCCCACTGGGAGCGTTGGTCGGTAATGAAGGATTCCGACTTGAAGCGAAGGCGGTGAGGCGACTCGACGGGGCCGCGCTCGCCGTCTACCATTGGCAGATGCGAAATCATCGAACGTGGTCGATCCTTGCCGTCTTCCTGACCGGGAACGCGGTCGACGCCGCTGTCGCCACCGCGTTCGCGATGGCCGTGACCTTTCCCGGCGCCGGAAACATCGGAGGCGGCGGGTTCATGGTGATCCGGCTGGCCAGCGGCAAAGCCACGACGATCGACTACCGCGAACGGGCACCGCTCCGTTCGACCCCCGCGATGTATCTCGACGGGAAGGGGGCGATTGATCGATCCCTGGCGGCCGAGGGCTATTTGGCGCCGGCGACCGGACGGAGCTACGGACGGCCCGATGGCCAGCCATGGTCGGCCGGTGACACGCTCAGGCTTCCTCAACTGGCCCGAACGCTCGAAGCGATCGCCACGGGCGGCCCGGACGCCTTCTATCGGGGCTGGATCGCCGATTCTCTGGCGGCCGACATGGCGGCGCATGGCGGCATCATGACGAAGGCGGACCTCGCAGCGTACCGCGCGGTGGAACGCCTGCCGGTCCGGGGCTCGTTTCTCGGCCACGAGATCATCCCCATGGGACCGCCGAGCTCCGGCGGGACCTCGATCCTGACGATGCTCAACATCCTGGAGCGGTTCGACATCGCCCATCGGTCGCCGATGGCTGCCGGAACCCTGCATCTGATGATCGAGGCGCAGCGGCGGGCATTTCTCGATCGGGCCGAATACCTAGGCGATGTCGACTTCGGCCCCGTGCCGGTGGCGCGCCTCGTCTCCAAAGCCCACGGCGCCGAGTTGGCCCGAACCATCGATACCACCAAAGCCACCTCGAGCGTCGCCCTCGCCGCGGGACGGGTACCGGTCCAGCCATCCCACGAATCGGATCAAACGACCCATTTCAGCGTCGTGGACGCGGCCGGCAAGCGCGGTGGGAAGGTGCTGCTGGTGACCGGGTCGCCGGGGGGACGAACCATCATCAACACCGTTCACCAGATCATCCTCAACGTCACGGCGTTCGGCATGGACGTCCGGCAGGCGGTCGACGCGCCACGATTCCACTCTCAGTGGCTCCCCGACATGGTCTGGTTGGAACCGGGCAGCCTGCCCGACTCGACCTCGGCGGCTCTCAAGGCCCTGGACCACCAGATCCGGCAAGGCGGCAGAATCGACAACGGCCACTCGATCCTGATCGACCCCAAGACCGGGACCGCGTTCGGCGCCAACGACCATCGGAGCACCGACTCGGAAGCGTCGCAATGACCAGCCGAGCCGCTTCGCACGTCCTCCTCGTCGCGCCATTCGAGTACCGGACCAATACCGAGACGGCGGACTCGAACGCGTTTCAGCGCGCTGTCGGAACGGCCGAGGCCGAGCGGTTGGCCGCAGAGGCGATCGTCCAGCACCGCGCCTTGCGGGACCTGCTGATTGAGAACGGCGTCCGAGCGACGGTCGCCCGAAGCCTCCGCGACACGCCGGACGCGCCGTTCTGCAATAACTGGTTCTCAACCCACCCGGGGGCCGCGGGCAATCGGCTGGTACTGTATCCGATGCTCGCGCCGAGCCGGCGGATCGAGCGGCGCCCCGATCTCGTGGCGATGCTGCGGGCCGGGTATCCCGAGGTGCTCGACTTCTCCAGCCGGGAGCTGGACGGAATCTTCCTCGAAAGCACCGGCAGTCTCTGTCTCGACGACGAAGCCCGGGTGGCCTACGCCACCATCTCTCCCCGCACCGACCGTCGCCTCACCGGGGAGTGGGCCGCGAAAATGGGCTATCGGCTGGTGGCTTTCACGGCCACCGATGGCCAAGGCCTGCCCTACTACCACACCAATGTCATGATGTTCGTCGGCCACGGCTTGGCGGGGATCTGTCTCGAATCGATTGGTCTGACCGCGGCCCCTGGCGAGACGACGCGGAGCGAGGTCGAAGCCGCGCTCAAGGCCGGCGGTCTCGATATTCTCCCCATCAGTCGTCAGCAGGTGGTGGACTTCTGCGGAAACTGCCTGCCCCTCTCCAACGACCTCGGGGAACGGCTGCTGGTGATGTCGAGCGCGGCGTATCAGGGTTTCGACGGCGATCAGCGAGCCCGGATCGAGCGCCGGGCCCGCATCCTTCACACCGACCTCTCCGCCTTCGAAACCCTGGGCGGCGGTTCGGCCCGCTGCCTCCTCGGCGAACTCTTCTAGCCCGGGCCCGGGTCCCGCCAGATCTCGATCGGGCGGTGAGGAAACCATCGCTCGACCCGGTGGCGTTTCTGCAGGTCCGGATTGCCGATGGCATGGCGGAGCGCCTCCGTCAACCGCCGGGGCTTCCCGCCCTCCCGGTCCACGACGCAGTAACTCGAGGTCCCCCGCGCCACCAACGC
>JAYUZK010000083.1:0-9797 GCA_043751835.1 Gemmatimonadota bacterium
TAGCGTGGACCGCACTGGCACTGCTGCCGGTGAGCAACGTTGCGTTCCCCACCGGCGTCCTGCTTGCCGAGCGGACCTTGCTGTTGCCGAGCGTCGGCATCGTGCTCGCGGCCGGAGCAATCTTTGCCCACCTCGGGCTCGAAACCCGACTCCGGCGGGTCGCCATCGGCGGATTGGCCGTGCTGATCGTCCTCGGCGCCGCCCGCAGTTACTCCCGGCAGGCCGTCTGGCGCGACAACCCGACCCTCGTGGCCCAAACGATTATCGACCAGCCCGGAGGATACCGGGGCTATTTCATCTTCGGGCGAGAGTTGGTTCGGCGGGGGGACCCGACGAGGGCCGCCGCCATGTACCGGCTCGCGGCCGACCGGTACGCCGGCGACTATCGGGTGTTCGAGGAATGGGGCCAGATTCTCCGCACGGAGAACCGCTGCGGCGACGCGATCCCGATTTTCGAGCGTGGCCTCCGGGTCTACCCGGACGGCACCGTGATCCGGAGCCGGCTGTTCGAGTGCCTCCTGACCATCGGCCGGGTCGATGACGCCGTCACCATCGCGGAGGCGGGGATCGCCCGCGGGCTGCCGGAGTTCGCAAAGTCGGTCGAGCGCGCCCAGCGAGCCCGAACCGCACCCCCTAACCACTGACACCATTCCCGAGGCGAATCAACCCGATGAAGCGTTCGTCGCTGAGGTTCTTCCTGTTCGCCGCGGCCGGGGCGATCTTCGCTCCCGCAACCGCGTCGGCCCAGGATCCGTTCGAGATCCAAGTCTATGAATATGAAACCGTGCCCAAGGGCCGGTGGAACCTCGAAACCCATTTCAACTACACGTTCAAGGGGACAACGGCGGCCGAGGGTTCGGTCGCGCCGACCCGTCACCAGACCCACCTCATGTTTGAACTGACCCGGGGAATCACTCGGCATTTCGAGCTCGCGGGCTACCTCGTGCTCGCCAATCGTCCGGGAGCCGGGTCGGAAGTGGCCGGCTTCCGGATCCGGCCCCGGGTGATGGTGCCTCGCGAGTGGCATTGGCCGGTCGATGTGAGTTTGAGCACCGAGCTGGGTTTTCCGAAGAAGGCATACGAGGAAGCGTCCTCGACACTCGAAATCCGCCCGATCATCGAGAAGCGATTCGGTGCCTTGCAGGTGGACCTCAATCCCGTGCTCGGGCGGGCGCTGTCAGGACCGGGCTCTGGCCAAGGCTGGAATTTCGAACCTGGGGTGCGGCTCGGCGTCGCCGCATTCCCAAAGCTGGAGCTGAGCCTCGAGTACTACGGGGCGCTCGGTCCGGTGGACGCCTGGTTGCCGCGAGGAGAACAGGTCCACCAGTTCTTCTTCGGCTGGGACTATCAGTTCAGCGACACCATCGTCTGGAATTTCGGGATCGGTCAGGGCGCCACCAAAGCCGGCAACCGGTCAGTGCTGAAAATGCGCCTGGGGTGGATGTTCTAGCGTGAGCCCGGGCCCGGCGGAACCGCCGCCACGGAATCACGATTCACGAGCCGGAACTCGGCTGATGCGACCCCGGGCCGGCGAGTCAGCAAATACACCGACGCGTTCGGTCTCGACGTCAGGACGCGGCTGTTTCGCCCCGGCAGGTCGCGGACGAAAAGCAGGTCCGGCCGACGGCTCAGCAGCGTGGGCGCCAGGAGGGTGTATCCCTCCCGGTCCTCGTTGATCCGGGCCGCGCACCACGGCGTGTAGTGGGCCCCGTCGAGGACTCGTTCGGAACTGTCGGGCGAGAACGGAGACCGGACCAGCTTGGCCGAGTCACCCATCAGCGAGCCAAAGACCGCCGGATTGACTGCCGTGCCGCCCAGGCGCTCGGCCTCCTGGAGCGCGGCGTCCAGGACGCAGCTGTCGATGTTGTGGTAGAGCCGCTCGACATCCGGCTTGGCAATGCCAAGCGCCCACATCCGGGCCAGCAGCTGGGCACCCCAACTCTCCCGAACCAGAATGATCGCATCGCGAATGCCGTGCTCGGCAGCAGCCCGGTCGGCGTCGAACCGCATCCCCAGTTCCACCGCGGCATTGGCGCCTTGACGCGCCGGAATCCCGGACGCGATCGCGCCCGCCACGGCCAGGCCCGCCGCGTAGGCGGAAGCCCGGTGACGGAAGCCGGGCGCCCGTTCCGCAACCAGGCGAGGGAGCCGCGCGGTCCACAGCGCGAGCAGCGGCACCAGCGGATAGACGAATCGCGGGCCGAGGAAGAAGCCGTCATGCCAATAGGCGAAATACACGGCCAGCAGGGTCCCACCCGCGGCCAGCAAGTAGCGATCGACCGCCCCGAACCGGCGGGCCAGCAGGAGGGCGGCGCCCGCGCCAAGCAGCCCGGGAACCGGCGCCTCGAACAGGTAGGTATTCAGCCGGAAGAGGTAGAGGCTCACCAACTCAAGGCCGCGCAGGGGCGTGTGGGCGGGACCGTAGGGGGCAGGATGAAAACCGAGCCCGACATTCGGCCCCCAAAGCAGGGCGTAGCCCCACGTCAGGAGGGAACCGGTCGTTGCCAGGTTGACGGCGAGCATAAAGCCAAGGGGCACAAACGCGGCGGCCACCATCGGCACGAATCGGGTCCACGGGTCGCCGCCTCGAAGCCGGAGCAGGACCCAGATCACGAGCGGGAAACCGAAGGCGGCCGCATCGGCCGGCCGGGTAATGGCCGCCATCCCCAGCGCACCGCCAACCAGCAGGGCGAGCGGCAGATCAGGTTGCTCGAGCCAGCGGAGCCACGCCGCCAGCGCGGCGAGCAGCCACATCAGGACGGGCCCATGGCTCATGTGCGAGGACGCCATCGAGAGCGTGAAGGGCGCGAAGGCAAACAGCAGCAGGGCCCCGGCCCGCACCGAGGGTTCACGCTCCGCCCGCCGGAGAATCAGGCCAAAACAAAGCACCGCGACCGCGCCGGCCACCGGACCGACGAGCCAAGGGGCACGGACCAGTTCACCGAGGGCGAGGAGGAGCGGCCAGCCGGGCGGAAAGTGGCCGAACCAGCGCCCGTGGAACTCGACCAGGTTGAGGGCGCTGCGAAAGGCCGGGTCGGCGTCAACCGGCAGCCAGAGCCGCCCGGAGGCATAGGTCCGCGCCTGCCACAACTGGACAACCTCGTCGATCAGCAGGGGGCGGCGATCAAAGACGGCGGTCGCAACCCCCAGATAGGCCAGCAGTGCGAGGCCCGCCACGAGCCAGAGCGCCCGTGAATTGGCAGGATCGAGTCGGCCTAACGCCTCGCTGAGGGAACCCTCCCGCCAGAGGGATGGGACGCGGCCGGACGCCACCGCCAGGATCGCCGCACCGCCAAGGACCCACAGGAGTCCGAGCCCCCAGGCCTCGAGCAGACGCGGATACCAGGGGACCGAGCGCTCGGAGACGATCCAGTTGGCAACGGGGAGCAGACTGGCCAGCAGCAACGCGCAGACCACGACGCGGAACGCGGCCCGACCGAGCGGAGTTCCGCGGCCGCCCGTCACTCCACCGGTCGCTTTTTCGGAGGAAAGAGGTTGAAGCGAACGATATGGAAGAAGGCGGCCACTCCGTCCTTCCAGCCGATCTTCTTCCCTTCCTCGTAGGTCCGGCCGGAATAGGAGATCTGGATTTCCCAGATCCGGGCCTTGGCCTGCGCCAGGCGGGCGGTGAGCTCCGGTTCGAATCCGAACCGGTCGGTGGTGAGAATCAGGGACTTCATCAATGGCGCCCGGACCATCTTGTAGCAAGTCTCCATGTCGGTCAGGTTCAGGTTGGTGAACATGTTGGAGACCAGCGTGAGAAGCCGGTTGCCGATGGAGTGCCAGAAGTACAGGACCCGATGTTCGCCGCCGAGGAAACGGGACCCGAAGACGGCGTCGGCCCGATTCTCGAGAATCGGACTTAGCAGCCGGCCGAATTCGATCGGGTCGTATTCGAGGTCGGCGTCCTGGATGATGATCACGTCGCCCGTGGCGTGTTTGATGCCCGTCCGGATCGCGAAGCCCTTGCCCCGGTTGACCGGCTGGTGGACGACGGTATCGACCAACCGGTTGGCCTTGAGCTCGTCGAGGATCCGGTCGCTCCCATCCGTGGAACGGTCGTTAATGCAGACGATCTCCATCGGCAGGGGCACAGCGTGGAGCCGCTCGATGATCAGGGCGATGGTGTCCTTCTCGTTGTACACCGGGACGATGACGGACAATCTGGGAAGTTCAGTCATGCCAGGCGACCCACCGCGATCAGGGATTGGCCGAACGGCAGCGGCAGAAACCGCTCCAGCTTGAGCACCGGAACCAGGCTATCGAACCGTTTGAGCTGGTCGACGGGAATCCGGGACACCTTGCGGACCCGTCCGTTGAACCACCACCCCGCAACTCCCACCCGGTTCCACCAGAACAGCCGATCCATCGTGAAGCCGGCTCGGGTGAATGCCGAGGTCAGACCCGGTTTGTCGTAGCGGCGGAAATGGCCCAGCTCCCGGTCCATCTCCCCATAGATCGCCGGGAGGGCCGGCACCAGAATGACGATCCGGCCACCGGGCGCCAGCATGGTCCGCATGGTGGCGAGGGCGCCGACGTCGTTCTCGATGTGCTCGACCACGTTGAGCGCCACGATGGTGTCGAGCCGGTCCGCCGCGAACCGGGCGGCCGCGGTGTCATCGGGAAGCATCAACTCGTCGATCCGGACGCTGGCCCGGCCCGAAAAGCGCTCGGCCAGCTGGGCCCGATACCACGGGTCCATATCGGTCAGCACCAGATGTTCGGCGCCGGCTTCGAGCATGGGGGCCGACATGTTCCCGATGCCGGATCCGACCTCCAGCACCCGCCGCCCGATATACGGGGCAATCGCCTGGTACATCCAGGCGTTGTACTTCGGGGCCGCGGACATGATCTCCAGCGTCTCCGCCCCGGCCCGATCCCCCGGCATCGCCGGTTCAGACATTCACACTCTGCTCTTCGTACCGCGACAGTTTCCGGTAGAGCGTGGATGGGTCAATGCCAAGGACTTCCGCCGCGCGGGTCTTGTTGCCGCCTTCCGACTGCAGGACCCACATGATGTAGGCACGCTCGATGACATCGAGCGACGGGTTGGGCGACGATCGCTCGGCCACGAGGGGCTCCTTCCGGCGCCGGGTAATCCGTTCGGGCAACGACCCGGGATCGATCACCTCGCTCTTCGACAGCACGACCGCGTGTTCCAGTGCGTTCTGGAGTTCGCGGACATTGCCGGGCCAATCGTACACCATCACCGCGTCGAGCGCGTCGGACGATAGCGCCTTCGGGGTGTCACCGCGGTCGGACGCGAGATCCTGCATGAACACGTCGATCAGGAGGACCAGATCGTCGCGTCGCTCCCGGAGGGCCGGTAACTCGACGGCAATGACGTTGAGCCGGTAGAACAGGTCGGAGCGAAAATGGCCTCGCCGGACTTCCTCTTCGAGATCCCGGTTGGTCGCGGCCACGATTCGGACGTCTACCGGCATCGCCTCGGTAGCGCCGACCGGGATCACTTCGCGTTCCTGGAGCACCCGAAGCAGCTTGATCTGGAGCGAGGGGGGCATTTCACCGACTTCATCCATGAAGAAGGTGCCGCCGCGGGCCGCGGCGAAGAGCCCCTGCTTGTCGCGCACGGCGCCGGTGAACGAGCCCTTCACGTGACCGAAGAGTTCGCTCTCGAGCAGGTTCTCCGGCAAGGCGCCGCAGTTGATCGAAAGGAAGGGGCCGTCGGTCCGGGTCGAGAGGTTGTGGATGTAGCGGGCGATCACCTCTTTGCCGGTGCCGCTCTCGCCCTGAATGAGCACGGTCGAATCGGTGGGTGCCACCAACTCGGCCAGCCGGAGGATCTCGAGAAACCGGCGCGACTTGCCGATTGGACGGGAGACCGACTGGCGTTCCCCGCGCTTCCGGATGTCCTGCTTGAGGAGGCGGTTCTCGACCCGGATCTGGCGGAACTCGCACGCCCGGCGGAGGATGGCCAGCAGTTCGTCGTTCGAGAACGGCTTCTGGATGTAGTAGAACGCCCCCGCATTGACCGCCGCGACGGCGGTCTGGAGCGAGGCCTGGGCCGTCATCAGGATGACCGGGGTCACCGCATCCTGTTCCCTGGCCGCCTGGAGGATATCGAGACCGCTCACCTGAGGCATCCGGACATCGGTGAGGACGATGTCGTGGTTGCCGGAGCGAATCTGTTCGAGGCCGGCTTTTCCGCCCTGGGCTGTCGTGACATCGAAGCCCTCCTTCCTGAGCAGAATGCGCAGGGTATCCAGAATCCCGGACTCATCGTCCACGATCAGGATCGAGGGTTGCTGACTCATGCGACTTCCTCCATCGTCAACTTCGGGTGCAGCAGAATGGTAAACGTGGTACCCTGGCCCGGGGCAGACTCGACCAGCACGAGCCCGCGGTGCGCTTCGACGGCCCGCTGGACGATCGCGAGCCCGAGACCGCTCCCGCCGGGTCGTCCCGACACGAACGGCTGGAAGAGTCGGTCCTTGAGATCGGGATCGATGCCGGGGCCGTCATCCGATACCCGGAGGCGGACCGCCGGGTCGAATTCGGCTCCGGGCGGAAGCTCCGCAGCCGCCGGCACGTCGATCTCGACCCGGATTCGGCCGGCCCCGCGCACGGCCTGGGCGGCGTTGAGCACCAGATTCCAGACCGTGCGGTGGATCAGATCCTCGTCCGCTTCGACCAGCGTCGCCGGCCCGGTGATCGTGATGGCGACGCCGGACCCGCAGTCGGGATGTTCCCGGACCAGCCGGGCGGTGTCATTGGCCACCGTCAGCAGGTTGACCGAGCGAAAATGGCTGGCCCGCACCCGCGAGAAGTCGAGGAACTCGCCCAAGAGCCGGCTCAGCCGATCGCTTTCCCGGAGGACCAGGTCGGCGAGGAGCCGCTCGTCGGGATCGACCCGGTTGGCTCCCCGTGACAGCTGCTCGACCGCGCTTCTGATCGAGGCAAGTGGATTGCGGATCTCGTGGGCCAGGGAGGCCGATAGTTCCGCCACCGCCTCGAGTCGCTCGGCCCGGAGGTGGAGTTCCCGGAGATACTTCGCGTCCGAGATATCGGAGAAGATCGCCGTGACCGAGGGTACCGTCTCCCGCTCCCGCTGAAACGTGGTGGTGCTCAGCCCGATCGGGAACGTCTGTCCGTCGGGTCGATGCACCGCACCCTCCGCCCGAGCCACCCGCTTGCCGCGTTCGATCCCGGCGGCGATCGCGGCGTGCAGCTCCGGCGCGAGGTTCTCGAGCGCGCCCATGATCGGACGGCCGACCTGCCCGTCGCCGATCACTCCGAGGATCTGGTGCGCGGTCGGGTTGATGAAGGCGAGCTCCCCGCGGCTGTTGACCGTCATCACCCCGGACTTGATGTTCCGAAGAATCTCGTCGGCCTCGAACCGGACCTGTTCGAGCTCGGTGGCCAGCTGGGTCTGCTCCTCGGCCGCGGCCCGGAGACGGTGGCCGGAGAACGCCACGAAGATGAACACTAGGGCGAAGACGATCACCTGGCCCCACAGGCCGGCCGTGAACGCCCGGGCCGGCTCCGCGAAGCTCGCATTGGCGAGGAACAGCACCGCTCCGAACAGGGCCATCACGATGCCCGAGCGGAGTGGCATCAGGATGCCGTAGGTGGCAATCACCAGCACGTAGAGCGCGGCCCAGCCGCTCTGCTCCGCCCCGGCAAAATGCACCAGCGACGTCACCAGCAACAGATCCATCGCGGCCTGGCTCTGGAGAAACCCGAGGCTCGGCCGATCCTTCTGCACAAACACCACGTAGGCAGCGTACGCGGTCACCGCGAGCGCGAAGACCACGGTGATGACCGCAATGAACGCCACGTACCGGGCGAATTCGACCCCTTCGCCAAGGTCGATCGGTTGATTGAACGAGAGCGCCGCCTGGATCAGCGTGACCACCGCCAACACGGTCCGGCCCAGCAACAGCGCCCGCATCAACACCGGATAGCTCGGCAGGCCGAGCTTGGCGTCGAAAAACACCTCGTTCGACCGACCGGTCACGGTGGCCCGATCGGACGAATCCGGAGCGGAGGGTTGGCCCATTCGGCGTTCAGATTCTATTTGATATGTGGAGGGGCAAGTTAATATGGTTAGGTACGATAGACGATGTCCGCGGTGGACACGGGGCCGGGGCCCGATCCGGGGGAAGATCCCAATGACCGACGACGAAGCGAAAAGCCGGCCGCCACTCGACACGGTCCGGCTCGACCTTTGGCTCTGGGCCGCCCGCTTCGTCAAGACCCGATCGCTTGCGGCCGAAGCTGTGGACGGCGGCCGGGTCGATGTCAACGGCGAGGGAGCCAAACGGAGCAAGCCGGTCCGGGTCGGCGACCGGGTCGCGATTCGAATCGGCCCGTACCGTCACGACCTCGACGTCACCGGCCTCGCCGAACGGCGCGGCTCGGCGACCGTGGCGGCGACCCTCTACCAGGAACGCCCTGAAAGCAAAGCGGCCCGCCAGGCAACGGCGGACCGCCTCAAGCTGCAGAACCCGATCTTCTTCGAGGGCGCCGGCCGCCCGTCGAAGAAACAGCGCCGGGCCATCGACAAGTGGAAAGGTCGCGGCTAGTGACCCGTCAGGTCCGCATGTAGGTGAGGCCGCGGCGCTGCGCCTGGCCGACCGCGATCACCATCGCCGGCACCACCTGCACGCCGGGCACCAGGTTGCCCATGATGTCGGCCGCGATATCCTCGGCCTTGCCAAGCCCCATCCCGGCGAGGCGCCCAGTCCAGAGTTTGAGGGCGTTGTTGCACATGATGAAGGTGGCCCCACGGCCGGTGAGGCTCTCCATCGAAGCGTCGGCCAGCATCCCGTTGAAGAAGACGGGATCGCCTTTGGCGGGCTGATACAACCAGTTCCGGGTGAGCGGGGCCTTGGTGGCTGGATCGGTGATGCCGAGTGCCGCGCCGACCTTGTACTTGGCCCACATGGCGTGATTCCAGGCGAACGGCGTGGTGCCGCCGTATAGAGTACCGGCGGCGTTGATCTCGGCCGGCGCCGCGCCATACGCGCTCTTCAGGGTTTCGATGTAGTTGTGCATGTGGATCAGGGGCACCCCGTCCTGGTGGGCGTTGAAATCGAACAACTGGCGGTACTTGGCGGTGAGCTTGTCGAGCCACTTGTCGTTGTCCGGTGATCTGCCGGACACCATGGCTCCCACCGAACCGGCGCCGGCCAGTCCGGCGGCCATCGCTCCCAACCCTGCCAGGAATCCGCGCCGCGGGGTACGATCGAACAGCATGGGATCTCCTCTTACCGGGGGGCTTTCGCCCGGCCGGCTTTGGTGGAATAGGCGACATCCGGGGGCGAGTCGCCCTTGGGCCAATCGTTTTCCTTGCCGGCGAAGTCGGGCCGAGATCGGGTAATGAGCCAGGCCGCGACATCGAACGCCTGCTGGTCGGTCAGCGTGCCTGGGCGGTCGTAGGGCATATTGGCGCGGACAAAAGAGGCCGCGTTCCAAAGCCGCGCCAGGCCGGCGCCGAGGTTATAGGAACGGGGCCCGGCCACCGGCGGGTAGTACCTGGGTACGCCGACCGGATCGGGATTGTCCATCCCTTCGCCGGCACCACCATGGCAGCGAGCGCATTGCTCCGCGTAGACGACCCTCCCCCGGAGGGTATCGCCCGGGATCGGCTCCATCTTCATGAACCCCTGGCCCGGCACATCGCCCGGCGGGGCGACCCCGCGGGACAGGAAGGCCAGGTAGGCGACGATCGCGCCCATCTCGGGGCTCTCCCACGCCAACGCCTTCCCGTTCAGGCTCCGGCGGAAGCAATCGTTGATCCGGTCCTGAATCTGGTTCACCTTGGCGTTTCGGCT
>JAYUZK010000084.1:0-13384 GCA_043751835.1 Gemmatimonadota bacterium
CCCGGTGCCATCGGCGTTCGAGACATAGATGTTGTCGCCGCCGCTCCGGTCCGAAATGAAGGTCAGGCGTTTCCCGTCCGGACTGAACCGGGGCTGGGCGTCGAAGCCCATGCCGCCCGTAATCCGGGCAGCCGTACCGCCGGTGATCGGGAGAGTATAGAGATCGCCGAGGAGGTCGAAGACGATGGTCTGTCCGTCGGGGCTCACGTCGAGCGAAATCCAGGTGCCCTTGGACGTGGTGAACTTTGCCGCCCGGGCCGGCTTCAAGGGCAGGCTGTCTTGGGCCGCTACCAACGTCGGCAGGCCCAGGAGCCCCAAGCCAATGAAGAAATTGGAGATACGGCGCATTGAACCATCCGGAGCTAGGATCAGAGTGTGTCGGGGGTTGTCCCACAACACGGATGAAACGGTCGACGGGTTTCGGAAATGTCGCCCCAATTGTAGCCGCGCTTCAGTGAAGCCGCTTGGGGGGCTGACGCTTGGATTCGCCCGTCGGCCAAAGGATTGCGCTCCTTTCCGGCAGCCTTCACCACCATTTAAGGACCTGGCGGCGATATTGGCGGCGCAGTCAGGAAGACTGGAAGGGGCGTATGAGTCAGGTCAGGACGGTTCGACCCAGGCTGGCAGTTCCCGCACTGGGCATGGATGTCCGGTTGGCGACCCTTGAGCCCGAGGCCGCCATCGAGCGGGTTACCGCGGCGCCCAAGACTCAGGGGTTCGGGGTTCTGACCCGGATCGACGCCCATTCCACGTTTCAGCAGAAGCTCGGGGTGAGTTTCCGACCCTACACCTTTGGGGGGCATGCAACCCGGAACTGGCGCACCGGACGCTCAGTCACAGCAGCATGGTCGGGCTTCTGCTTCCTTGCAATGTCACCGTCGAAGCCGTGCCGGAAGGGGGAAGTCTGGTACGGATCGCCAACCCGGAGGCGATGGCCAGAATGGGTGGCCTGGACGGTGACCCTGTCATCGCGGAGCTGATGGAGGAGGCACAACACCGGCTCCGCCGGGTGGCCGACGCGCTCAGCGCGTGAGCCGCCCGGATCATGGCAAACCCTCCGAGGAGCCGCTAGACTGAGGCGGTCTCTCGGGGGGTTGGTCATGTTGGCGATCGACAGAACGGCGCTGGTGGTGTTGCTCGCCGTCCTGGCACCCCGGGCGGGCGCGGCGCAATCGGCATCCGATTCGATCGAGGCGACGTCCCTTTTGGGGAAACCGCTGGTCCGGCCGCCGCTCACCGAGCGGAACCGGGTGGATCTCGAGGCCAAGCTCGAGACGGCGCGGCAGGCGTTCGAGCATGCGCCGACCGACCCCGACTCGATCATCTGGCTGGGCCGGCGAACCGCCTACCTGGGCCGGTACCGCGAGGCGATCGCGATCTTCACGCGGGGAATCGCGCTCCATCCGACCGATGCCCGGTTCTATCGGCACCGCGGGCACCGATACCTCACGATCCGACGGATCGACGATGGGATCCGGGACTTCGAGCGGGCCGACCTGTTGACCCGGCGCCAGCCGGACCAGGTCGAGCCGGACGGACAGCCTAACGCCCGCGGGATCCCCACCAGCACCCTCCAGTCCAACATCCGCTACCACCTCGGCCTGGCCTACTACCTCAAGGGCAACTTCGTGCGCGCAGCCGAGCTGTTTCGCCGGGACATCCTGGCGGCGGCCAATCCCGACATGGTGGTGGCCTCGAGCCACTGGCTCTACATGGCGCTCCGGCGGCTCGGCCGAGTGAACGACGCCGACCGGGTGCTGGCCGCGATTACACCGGACATGGAAGTGATCGAGAATCTGAGTTATCATCGGCTCCTGCTGATGTACAAGGGGGCGCGGTCGGCCAACGACGTGGCGCCGCCCGAGCGCGGCGACGCGGTCCAGGACGCGACCGTGCTGTACGGGATCGCCAATTGGCATCTCTACCACGGGCGGAAGGCATCGGCCCGAAAACTGTTCGAGCAAATCGTGGCACTGCCGCAGTGGGGAGCGTTCGGGTACCTGGCGGCCGAGGCGGAATTGGCGAGAGCACGGACGACCAAGGGAGGCGATGGTGGCGACTAGTCGGCGGGGGTTCGTGAGGGGAGTTCTCGGCGGGGCGATCGCGCTCGAGGGGCTGGGGGCGCTGGGGCACGAGGCGGCGGCCCGGACCTTCATGCGCGGATTCGCCGACGGGTACAGCGCCAAGGACGCGGACTTCTCGGCCGTGATGGTGATTCGCCAGGCCGGGATTTCGATGGTGGCCAACGACCGGCTCTGGGACGAACCCTTCCTGGCGAGCAACAACCCGAAGGACGCCAAGTACGGAATGATCTGGCCCGACGGCGGACGGCGAGTCGCTGCGGCAGGTTACTAAGCCGACCATGGGTTACGGTTACACATGGCGCGGGGGCTCCGACAGCGTGGGGCGGATCTGGGCCGACTTCCTGGTGGCAGACACCGGCCGTTCCGCAGCGCTGGCTTCAGGGTCCGGGCGGGAGCATGACGATCCCGTTCCATCCCAACGCCGTGAACGCCATCGATTTCAACGGCCGGTTCGCGTGCATTCCCTCCAATGACCACCACGTCGGTTTCATCACCAACCTGACCGGCACCGACACATTGACTCGCTTCACGCTTCCGGGCGGGCCGATCCCGGTCCCCGCCGCCGAACGAGATACCGCGGTGCGCCGCCTGCTGGATTTCGCCAAACGGATCAAAGCCGGTCGAGCCGAGGCTGCGATGGTGCCTTCGATCCAGCCGGCGATCGAAGGGTTGCTCTTTGACGATCGGGGTCGCCTCTGGGTCCAGCGAATCACGAATCACGAATCGCGATTCGACGGAGTTCGATGTGGTTGACGCGGCGGGACTCCAGATCGCCATCGTCAACTCCCCTTTCCGCCCCTCACCGTATTTCCGGCCACAATTCCGCGGGGACCGGGTGTATTTCATCGGGCAGGGAGAGGACGACCGGCCCCAGATCGTCAGGACGCGACTGGTCCGGTCTCCGGCCCGCTGACCGACATTACAGCAACATTGCAGTCGGGTGACGGTTGCCCGATCCTCCTTGCAGTACGACGATCCGACTCGCAACGTACCGGACCCCTACTCCGGCGGGCCGGGATGTATTCCCACTGCCTTTTCTGCAACACCGCATTTGGCGCGAATCGGGAACTCGAGCACCTGCCGGTTGGCCGGCGGGTGGCGTTCGATCAGGCCAAGGGGCGCCTCTGGGTGGTTTGCCGGAGCTGCGCCCGCTGGAACCTGACCCCGTTCGAGGACCGCTGGGAAACCATCGAAACGTGCGAGAAGCGGTTCCGGAGCACCCAGGTCCGGGTTTCCACCGACAACATCGGGCTGGCCCGGCTGGCGGAGGGGCTCGAACTGGTCCGGATCGGGAAGCCGCTCCGGCCCGAATTCGCGGCTTGGCGGTACGGCCAGCAGTTCATGCGGCGGCACAGCCGGAGCCTGCTCCGACGGGTGGCCAGGACGATCGGCGCGCCAGGGCTCGTGGCGCTTGGACCAGCGCTCGCCTTGGCCACGGGCCCGGTGGCCCCGCTGGTGCTGTCGGCCGGAGCGTTAGGTGCGATCTACCATCTGATGCGCCGACCCGACCTCCGGGTCCACACGGGCCGGAACGCGCCGCTCGAGTTCTCCGCCGCCCAGATTCAGGGGGCGCTCCTGATCCGCGACGACACCGACCGCGAGGGCTGGGGCCTGATGGTCCAGCGGCTCAAGCGGCTCGAGGGCTACGACTGGCTCAAGTTCAAGCGTGACGCCGAGCCCGAATGGCTGGTGCTTCATGGCAACGAGGCGCGGACCGTGGCCACCATGATGCTGCCCAAGGTGAACCCGCTCGGCGGGAACGAAGCGACGGTGACCGAGGCGGTCCGCTGGCTCGAAGCCGGAGGCGGCCCCGAGGGCGCGTTCGCCACATTCGCGCGGTCCCACCTGGTCCGGATGCCGCTCGACAACACCGAATCCCGGATCCTCACCCTCCACGACGCGGTCCGGCTGGCGCTCGAAATGGCGCTGCACGAAGGGGAGGAGCGGAAGGCGCTGGCCGGGGAGCTCTCGGTGCTCAAGTGGGTGTGGCAGCGCGAGGAAATGCTGGCCGACTTGGCTGACGGGCTGACCGTCCCACCCGGGGTGGAGGCCCAGCTGGACGCGCTCCGAGCTGGATCAGGACGTTTCAACGACACTTGAAAGGCCACGCCATGCACCGTCCCATCGGCCCTTCCAACGCCTGGACCGTTGCCCTCGTTCTGGCCGCGGCCTGCACCAAGTCATCCGCCGAGAAGCGCGCGGTGGCGATCATCGACACCCTGCCATCGGGTGTTGTCCGGGTGACCAGCGACCAACCAACCGGGTGGAGCGACTCGAGCCGTGCGTGGAAGTTCGCCGAGGTCCGGCGGTACGGAACGGCGGACGGGCCCGGTGAGCTGATCGAGCCCGGCACGCTCGGCCTCGACGGCGCGGGGCGGCTCTACGTCGTGGACGGGAAGCCGGCGGTCATCAAGATCTACGACTCGACGGGCGCATTCCTCAGAACCATCGGCCGGGAAGGCAGCGGTCCGGGCGAGTTCAAAGTCGGATTCCTGGCGGTCCGGGGAGGCCACGTCGTGGTCCACGACCCAATGCAGAGCCGGACCTCCTTGTTCGACACAGCCGGCGCCTACGTGACGAGTTGGAAGTCGTCTTGCTGCTACTGGGGCAACATCTTCATCGACCAAAGCGATCGGGTCTACATCCCGACCTTCGATCCGCCCGACAGCGCGGGCAAGAGCCGAGGGCGGGCCTTCACCCGGTATTCCCTGGAGGGCAAGCTGATCGATACGCTGTTCGTCGCCCTCCATGAAGACCAGGGGAAAAACTGGGAGTTCCGGAAGAAGGGGAAAGACGGAAAGAGCATGTCCACGATGTCCAGTTCGGTCCCATTCACCCCCGTGGCGGTGGAGACGTACCATCCCGAGGGCGGGTTCATGATCGCCTGGTCGGCCGACTACCGGATCGTTCGAAGTCCCAAAGGCTCGGACACCACCCGGATCATCAGCCGACCGTGGACGCCGGATCCGGTGCCCACGGCGCTCCGACAGGCGCGGGTGGACGAGATGGTCAAGTCCGCCACGAACATGGTCGGCGAGAGCGAAGCCCGAGCAACCGTCCGGCTGGACGACGTGCCCACCAAGGCCCCGGCGTTCACCGCGCTCACGGTCGACGGCGCCGGTTACCTCTGGGCCCGGCATCTGATCGGCAGCGACTCCGCCCAGGTGACCTACGACATCTTCAACCCGCTCGGCGCCTGGCTCGGCACCCTCCGGATTCCTCAGGCGGTCAGCGAGTACGGCGGCCATCTGATCACGGCCACCGACATCTATACCACCAGTGAGGCCGACGACGGGCGGCCGATCATCGTTCGACTCAAGATCATTCGCTGAATGCGGATCGAGTACCTGGCGGACCATCCCGACCTGATTCCGACCCTCGCCCGGTGGCACTACGACGAGTGGCAGGGTCTCATTCCGGAGTGGAGCTACGCCGAGGCCCTTCGCGAGCTCGCAACCCACACCGAGCGGGCCGCCGTTCCCACCACCATCGTGGCGCTCGAGGGTGACGAGCTGATCGGGTCGGCCAGCCTGCTGGTCGAAGATCTCCCGGAGTGGAAGCATCTCACGCCATGGGTGGCAAGCGTGTTCGTGGTGCCGGCGTGGCGGGGGAAGCGGGTCGGGAGCCGGATCGTCGAGCATGCGGTGGCAGAGGCCCGGCAGCTCGGCATCCCTACCGTGTATCTCCTCACGGAGGGACAAGCGGAGTTCTATCGAAGGCTGGGCTGGGCCGAAGTGGAGGTGTCCCCGGCGCGGGGCCACCCGATCACCATCATGACGACCGGTACCGGGCGTTAGGCGGCATTCCCCCCCCCGCGCGCCACCAGGATCGCCGCCGCCAGATCCCCGGTAACGTTCAGCACGGTGGCGAACAGATCCGGCAGCGCATCCACCGCAATCAGGATCCCGATCCCCTCGGCCGGAAGCCCGATCGCCAGGAACAGCGGCGTCAGCATCAGGAACGCGCCACGCGGCACGCCCGGGGCCGCGAACGCCAGGAACACGGCCGCAAACGCCACGGTGGCGAGCTGCGTCACGCCAAGCGGAATCCCATAGAAGTGACCGATGAAGAGCGCGCCCACGGTCCACGACACCGGTGAGGCAAACTTGAAGGTCGAGACCGAGAGCGGGAGGACGAAGCCGGTGATTCGTTCCGGCAACCCCAGATCCCGTTCCGCCGCCTCGACCAGGGCCGGCAGCGACGCTACCGACGAACTCGAACTGAATGCGATCAGCTGGGGCTGAAGGGCCGCCCGCGCAAACACGCCGATCGGTACCCGGCCGAGCATCGCGACGACCGGATAGACGAGCAGCACCCCCACCGTGCTCGCCACGGCGTACATCACGACGTACACCCCGACCGAGCCCGCCACCCCCGCCCCGCCGTGCGCCGCGAGCGGCAACATCAGCCCGAAGATCCCGATCGGCGCCGCGGCCACGACCCAGCGGACCAGCACCAGCATCGCGTCAGCCAGGGCGCGAAAGAAACCGAGGAGTGTTTCGCGCGAGGCGGGTGGGCTTTTCGCCGTCGCCACGGCCAGCAGCAGGGCGAACAGCACCAGCGAGACCATGTTGCCGCTCGCGGCCGCGGCGACCGGATTGGTGGGGATGAGCGAGACGAGCCACGGGCCGAACCCGACCGTCTGCCCGCTCGAGGCCACCTGACTTGCCGCCTCGGCGGCTCCGGCCGGGAGCGGCGGACGGGCGCCGAGGACCGGAACCATGGCGTACGCCAGCGAGATGAGCGGCATCATCACCGCGGCGAGGCCCGCGATCATCAGGACGAAGGTGAGCAGGGTCCGGGTGCCAAGTCGCCCGATCGACTTGAGATCGGTGGCACCGGCGACTCCGGTGATCACCAGCGACACGACCAGGGGAATCACCGTCATCCGAATGGCGTTTACCCAGATCGTGCCGATCGGCCCGACCCAGTCGGCGGCGGCGAGGAGCGAGGGATTGCCGCTCGCGGCAATGGCGGCGCCGCCGGCGAGGCCGGCGCCGAGGGCGAGCAGAACGCGGGTGCTGTCTTTCATGCCGGAGTTCCGTGGGGGAGAGCCAATCTACCGCCGGAATGGCCAGACGGCCTGAATTGACAGATATGAAGTACTACTTTAATATTGTCATATGCGATATGCCCGGAGGAAACTCGAGGACCGGATCGCCAAGGCCGCCCGCGGATTTGGCGCCGTGGTTCTCACCGGCCCTCGCCGGGCCGGCAAGACGTACCTGTTGCAACATCTCCTGCCCAAGGCGGACTACGTCCTCCTCGAGGATCCTGAGACGCTGGCCCGGGTCCGAGCCGACCCACGTGGTTTCCTGGCAGAGCGCCGGCCACCGGTCATCCTTGACGAGATCCAGAACGCTCCAGAGCTGTTCAACTACGTGCGCGCTCTGCTCGATCGAACGCCCCGCCGGACGGGACAGTGGTTCCTGACCGGCTCGCAGGAGGCCTCCCTGATGGCCGGCGTCACCGAGTCGCTGGCGGGCCGAGCCGCCATTTTTCAATTGCTGCCACTGAGCTTGGCTGAGTCCGGCAAGGTGGATCTCTTCAGCGGGGGCTTCCCGGAGGTCCTTGCCCGCCCTCGACAGCGGGAGGTCTGGTTCAGTTCGTATCTCCAGAGCTACCTCGAGCGGGACGTCCGGGCGGTGACCAACGTTCGGGATCTCGCGACGTTCCGCCGGTTCCTCGGGTTGGTCGCGGCCCGCCATGGGCAGGTGCTCAACCGTAGCGATCTGGCTGGGCCCCTCGGCGTGTCGGTGCCGACCGTGAGCGAGTGGCTGTCAATTCTCGAGGTGACCGGTCAGGTGCTGATCGTTCCGCCGTACTTCGAGAATTTCGGCAAGCGCCTCATCAAGGCCCCGAAGATCTATTGGGTGGACAGCGGACTCGCCTGCTACCTCCTCGGTATTCGAACCAGGGCGGAACTCGGTCGCTCGCCGTTCCGCGGTGCGCTGTTCGAGGGGCTCGTCGCCGCAGAGATTGCCAAAGCACAGCTCAACGCCGGTGGCCGGAAGGAGATCTACTTCTTCCGGGATCGCCCGGGGCTCGAGATCGATTTCCTGATTCCGCACGCCGGCAGTCTCTGGCTGGTCGAAGCCAAGGCCGGCGGAACGGTATTTCCAAATGATGCCCGAGCCATTCAGTCACTCATGGCCGGGCGCAAGGGGGCCAAGCCTGCCCGGGGCCTCGTGGTGCATCAGGAGACCCGGCACTCATCGCCGACCTCGGTCCTCGTTCCAGGCGTTCAGGCGTTGACGCTCCGTCAATTCGTCGCCTTGCTCAACGCCTGACCCACCCAACTACAGCATCAGGTCCCCGCCGTTGATATCGAGCGAGGCGCCGGTGATATACCCGGCGGCCTCCGAGGCGGCAAAGCAGATCAGGTCGGCGACTTCGCGGGCGGTTCCGAGCCGAGGGACGGGATAGCCCTTGGCGTACTGCTCGAGCCGTTCGATGCTGGCGTTTTCGCGGGTGAGTTCGGTGTCGATCATTCCGGGGCAGACCGCGTTCACGGTGATCCCGTGCTTCCCCAGCTCCTTGGCCGCCCCGCGGGTGAGGCCGAGCAGCCCGGTCTTTGACGCGGTGTAATGGGCACCCCCCAGCGTACTCACCATCCGGCCGGCGGTCGACGAGATGTTGATGATCCGGCCGTAGCCCTGTTCCTTCATGCCCGGCACCGCCGCCTTCATCAGGAGGAACGGCGCCGTCATGTTCACTTCGATCGCCTCGCGCCATTCCTCGGCGGTCAGTTGCTCAAATCGGGTGCCCCGGGCATGGGCGGCATTGTTGACCAGGATGTCGAGCCGGCCGAACTGCGCGATGGTGCGGGCCACGATCGCCTCGGGCACTCCCGCGGCCACGACGTCACCGGGCACGGCGTAGGCACCGATTTCCTTCGCCACGGCTTCAGCCCGGGCCTGGTCGCGAACGTTGATGGCGACTTTGGCGCCGCGTTCGATCAACCGGAGGGCGGCGGCGCGGCCCAGGCCGCGGGAGGCGCCGGTCACGAGGGCCACTCGGCCGGCGAAGTCCTGCGGGAATTCGGGCGACAACGGCAACTCCGGGAGGGGACGGGCGAATATACCGCCCGGAGCGGTTCCGGGTGAGCACCCGACACCGGACGACGCAGGGATCCGTATGGAGGGCGAGGCTCCATTAGTTTGCAGACGCCGCGGGCTGACCACGCCACCGACCAGGACAACACTTCGTGACCGAGCGCATCGAACGACTCGCCGGGATTCTCTTGCTCGCCGGCGCGGTATCTGGCGGCTTGACGGGCCCGCTCCCGGCTCAAACGGCCCCGAAGACCGCGCGGGCGGTCCGGATCACAGGACCAGCCCCAAAGATCGACGGCCAGATGGACGACGCGGCCTGGGCCGGCGCTCAGCCAATCTCCGATTTCGTCGAGAAGGTCCCGGTCGAGGGCGCGGTGCCCGGTTTCCGGACCGAAGTCCGGATTCTCTACGACAACGAGGCGGTCTACGTCGGCGCCCGGCTCTTCCGTCCCGATCCCAAGAACATCCCGACCGCGATCACCCGGCGCGACGGCACCAGCAACGCCGAGGCTTTGGTCGTCTCGTTCGACACCTATCACGACCGGCGGACCGCCTACAGCTTCTCGCTCTCCTCGGGCGGCGTCCGGAGCGACTACTACCATGGCCAGGACTCCCAGACCGACCGGCAGTTCGAGTACGACCCGATCTGGACCGCTCGCGCCCGGGTGGACAGCGCCGGCTGGACGGCCGAGATGCGGATTCCGTTCTCGCAGCTCCGATTCGGGGCCCAGAACCAGCCGTGGGGTCTCGAGATCGAGCGGTCGATCCCGGACAAGAACGCCGATCTCTACTGGGTATTGATCCCCAAGGCCAAGGATCAGTCGGGCTGGTCGTCCTTCTTCGGAAATCTCGAAGGGATCGAACGGGTCAACACGGCGCGCGGCGTGGAGCTGGTACCCTACACGGCCGCGGACGCCACCGTGCGCGGCAACCGCGATCCCGCCAATCCGTTCGACCAGCGGTTCGCCGGCCGAGCCGGCGCCGACCTCAAAGCCGGGCTGGGCGCCAACCTCACGCTCGACGCCACCGTGAATCCGGACTTCGGCCAGGTTGAGGCGGACCCAGCCGAGGTGAACCTGACGGCGTTCGAAACGGTGTTCGAAGAGAAGCGGCCGTTCTTCGTCGAAGGAAACGAAATCCTCACCGGGCGGGCCCAGAGCTTCCTCGGCCGGCCGACCTATTTCTATACCCGGCGAATCGGGGCCAGTCCGCACGGCTCGATCGGCGGCGACTACGTCGATCAGCCCAGGAACACCACGATCCTCGGCGCCGCCAAGGTGACTGGCCGCCTTCCCTCCCGGCTCTCGGTCGGGCTTCTCGGCGCGGTAACCGGGCGCGAATTCGCCCGCGGGTACGATGTGGCCACGGGCAGGTACAGCCGGGCCGCGGTGGAACCGGCCTCGGGGTATGGCGTCTTGAGGCTCCAGCAGGAGGTGGGGCAGAGCCAGTCGACGTTAGGCATGGTCCTCACCGGCGTGCACCGGGGCCTGGGAACGCCGGGCGGGCTCGACAATCTCCTGGCACGGGATGCGGTGACCGGCGGGGTGGATTGGCGGCTCCGGTTCCAGGAGGGAAAGTACGAGATCACCGGGTGGGCCGGGTTCAGCCGGGTAACGGGCGAGGCGGCGGGGATCGACCGGGTCCAGCGGTCGAGCGCCCGGTATCTCCAGCGGCCCGACCTCGACTATTTCACCTACAATCCGCTTCGGAACTCTCTCTCGGGCTACACCGCCTCGATCCGGGCCGACAAGAACGCGGGGCGGCATACCCTTTGGGGGATCCAGATCGGGGTCAAGTCGCCGGGGTTCGAGATCAACGACATCGGGCAGATGGCGCGGGCCGACGTGGTCGACTTCAACGCCGACCTCCAGCTCCGCGACACCAAGCCCAATCGATTGTTCCGGTTCTTCAATGTCGGGCACTCGGTGGTGGGCCAATGGGACTTCGGTCTCGAGCGCCAATCGCTCCGGCTGGCGCAGAACTCCAACTTCCTGTTCCGGAACTTCTGGGACATCGCATTAGGCGTGGGATACTTTCCCCGCGCCATGAGCAACACCCTCACTCGCGGTGGACCCTACATGGAGACTCCGCGGGCCTGGACGCTGCAGGCCAAGCTCTCGGGCAATCAGCAGGCGCGGACGGTCTGGAGCGTAACCGGTACCCGGCGGACCGACGAACTGGGCGGATCGGCCTACAGTGCGAGCGCCGGCATCACCACCCGCCCGGCCGCGCGGTGGGAGGCGTCGGTCACGCCGCGGTACACCCGGTCCACCAACCCCCAGCAGTACGTCTCGACCCTGACCGGTGGCTCGGCCGCCACGTTCGGGCGCCGGTACGTGTTCGCGTTCATCGAGCAAAGCACGGTGGCCGTCCAGTTCCGGCTCAACTACGCCTTCACGCCTAACATGACCGTGCAGGGATACGCCGAACCGTTTGCATCGAGCGGGCGGTTCCGTGATTTCGGCGAGCTGGCGCGGGCGCGGAGTCTTGCGGTGCGAACCTACGGGCCCTCAAGTGGGACGACGATCACCCGCCGGACGGACGGGACCTACACGGTTAACGACGGCGCCGTGAACTTCGGGTTCGCGAGCGCCGACTTCAATGTGCTTTCGTTCCGGTCGAACCTGGTGCTCCGGTGGGAGTGGCGGGCGGGGAGCACGATGTTCGTGATCTGGCAGCAGAACCGGGGCAATGTGTTGCCGGTGGGTGACCTGGTGAACGCGGGGTCCCTTTGGGATGCCACCACTGCGCCGGGGGACAACTTTTTTGCGCTCAAGTTGAGCTACTGGCTCAAGGCACGGTAGCGAAACCGCGATCCCTTCAGAAGCCCCGGGAGATCCGATCGATACGGGGGCCGTCGGGGCGCGGCCGGGCCGATTCCGTTTCACCGGAGCCGAATAACTCTCGAACACCAGACTACGAGGAACGCCCAAGCCATGACGCCGAATGCCGCGAGCCCCAGCAGCGCCGAGATCGACAAGGCCTGGGCGGCCGCCTCCGCCGCGGTGGTCCGGGACGACATCGCGGCCCTCGGCGCGGTCTACCACCCGGCCGCGGTGCTGGTGACGAACGCCGGCACCAAGTCGATCGCGAAGGCGCTGGACGGCTGGGGGAAGGGCATGGTGACGGCCAAGGCAGCGGGGACGCACGCGACGGTGGCGTTCCGGTTCGGCAAGCGTCAGGACGACGCGGAGACGGCGTTCGAGGCGGGGATCTTCCGGTATTCGACCACGACCAAGGCCGGGGTGGTCAAGACGGGGTACACGCGGTTCGAGGCCTTGCTGGTGAAGAGCGGGGGAAAGTGGCTGATGCTGATGGAGCACCAGCAGGATGGGTGACCGAAGCGGCGTGGAACGAGCTGCCGCACTGAATTGAGGGCGGAGCCATCCCGCCCTCATTCGTTGCGTCCGACTGAATCGTGACGGACGCTAGGCTTTCGCCAGGTCCGCCACGGCGCCGGCCAGTTTCCTGACGCGGGCCGCATCCGCCGCCCGCTCGGCGTCCCGCTCGATCTCCCCGGCCAGCCGTTCCAGCGCGGCCCGGCGATCGGCGCCGGCGAGTTTCTCGGCGCGGTTGAGCCCCGCGGCGATCCGCCCGGTCCGGGCCACGGCCAGGCCCCGGTTGCGGACCAGCTGGTCGACGTACGAACGGGCCACCGCGAAGCTCGCCGGCCACACGAACGGCTCCTGGTGCTGCGGGTTGAGCTGCTCCACCCGGGCCGACTCGGCCGCCTCGATTTCGTTCCTGGAGAGGAGCGGAGTCGGCTTGAGGCGGAGCAAGTCGAGGCCCCGGGCGATTTCCGACCCGACCACGAACCCATTGTACCAGTAGGCGGCCCACTCCCCCCCCATGGCGAGTTTCTCGCCGGACACCGGGCCACGGTCGAAGAACCCGATCTCGACGGGCTTCGCGGGGTTGGTGATGTCGATCAAAGCCAAGCCGCCCTGGTACCAGCCCTGCGCGATGATGTCGCGCCCCGGAACCGGGATCATCGAGCCGTTGTGGGCCACGCAGTTCTCCTGCTCGGTCTGCGGCGCACTCATCTTGTAGAAGCTCCGCGGGGTGAGCTTTCCGCTCTCGAGCGAATAGATCGCGTCGGCGCCCCAGGTGGGACGGTCGGTGGCGCGGCAGCGCGGCGCTACCCCCCCGCCCCACTCGTCGGTGAAGAGCAGCGTGGTCGCGTCGTTGTTGAAGTTGGCGGAGTGCCAGTAGGCGAAGTTGGGGTCGGAGACCTCGGTGATCCGC
>JAYUZK010000085.1:0-11762 GCA_043751835.1 Gemmatimonadota bacterium
GCTCCTTTTCGTGGCCGGGAATTCTCCCGGGGGTGATTGGACTCACCCGAGAAGGTGTCACCGCCTTCCGCCTATTTCCACACTTTTTGACAATAGCTCAAGCGCTTCCCTCGATCCGCACTAAGCCATGAGCGTTTGACGCAGTGGCTTGCCTCTCGTAGTGTCGGTCGCTCAACCAAGCGGAAATACCACGCGGCACTCTCCGGATTCTGTGAATACTTGAAGGGCATCGGATTCATACAACGAAATCCAATGCGTGAGGTAAAGGCCCCTCGCCCCGCCCCGGCCCGCATGCGCTCGCTCGAAATGCCTGATGTGCTGCGGCTGATTGGGGCTCAACAGCATCCCTACAACGCACTGTCCGCGCTCCTTCATGGTACCGGAATGGAAGTGTCAGTTGCCCTTGCCCTGAAAAAGAGGGACGTGGATTCCATGCGGCGGGAGATTCGAGCGAAAGGAACAAAGACAAGGACCAGGGACAGAACCGCCAAAGTCGCGGATTGGGCCTGGCCGATGATAGAGCGTCACGTTGCCCTGTTGACGCCCAATGCTCTCCTGTTCCCATCGACCAACCGATGGACTGCTAGCGACAAGCACCGGCAGGCCTGCAAGGCTCTAGAGGTCGAAGACTATCAGCTAAAGGACTCGCGGCATACCTACGCGGTCAGAGCCATCCGGGCCGGGGCATCGTTCGAGGTCGTAGCGAGGCAGTTAGGTCACGCTGATATCTCGATGGCCGTGAAGGTCTACGGACGGTTCAAGCCGAATGAGCAGGAGATTTCCGAATGGGAGCGCATCGCGAGCGCCCAGGATGCGAGGCTGGCCCTGTGAAAACGGGAACCAAAGTCCAGGCAAAACCCAGCCCAAGAGGGGGCCAAAACCTAGCCAAAGAATCGGGGGGGGTGATTCGGACTCCAAAGACTGGACTGACGGAGGCAGCGCATGGTTCAGTCTGTGGTTCACCAAAAAAGCTCGCCGCCAGAAAAATCGAGGGGGCGCGGTGCAAGTCCTTGATGCTTCACTCGTTTCGTAATAGCAGGGGGGGGACTCGAACCCCCGACCCCGGCATTATGAGTGCCGTGCTCTAACCACCTGAGCTACCCTGCCAAGGGCGCCAATCCTAGCCGTTCACCGCCGGGCCGGTCAAGGTTTGGCCTCCGGCCCTTCCTCGAAAATGAAGGCATGCTCCCCCTTCCGGAGCATCCCGTGGCGCTCCCGGGCGATCCGCTCCTGTGTCTCGGGATCGGTCTCGACCAGCCTGGCAACCCGCGCGAGCGAGTCCACCGTTCGCCGGAGCTCGGTGACCCGAGCGCGTTCCTCCCGCTCCTGCCGCCGGAGGTTGAGCCATTGCATGGTGGAGTACTCCCCGCCCTGAAAGGCGAACACGACCGCCGCGAGCAGCACCGTTACCGCGAGCCACCGCGCCGGCGTCACAGGGCGTAGAGATCCCGGCCCGGGTAGTGGGCCAGCTCGCCCAGCTCCTCGGCGATCCGAAGCAGCTGGTTGTATTTGGCCACCCGGTCGGTTCGGCTGGCGCTCCCGGTCTTGATCTGGCCCGCCCCGGTGGCAACCGCCAGGTCGGCGATGAAGGTGTCCTCGGTCTCACCCGAACGGTGCGAGATGATGACGCCGTAGGAACTCGACTTGGCCAGCTCGATGCACTGGAGCGTCTCGGTCAGGGTGCCGATCTGGTTTACCTTGACCAGGACCGCGTTGGCCACGCTCTCCTCGATGCCCCGCCCCAGCCGGTCGACGTTGGTGACGAAGATGTCGTCCCCGACCAGCTGGATCCGGTCGCCTAACGCCTCGGTCAGCTTGCCCCAGCCCTCCCAGTCGTCCTCTGCCAGGCCGTCCTCGATCGAGACGATCGGATACTTGTCCACCCAGCCCTGATACAACTCGATCATGGCCTCGGCGCTCCGCCGGCTCTTGTCGCCCTTCTTGAAGACGTACTCGCCCTTGTCGTACAATTCGGAGGCGGCCACGTCGAGGCAGATGGCGAGGTCCTTGCCCGGCTCGTACCCGGCGGCCCGGATGGCGTCCATCACCGCGTCGAGCGCGGCCTCGTTCGACGGCAACATCGGGGCAAACCCGCCCTCGTCGCCCACCGCGGTCGAAAGCCCCTTCTTGGCCAGCACCTTTTTCAGGGCGTGGAAGACCTCGATCCCCATCCGGAGCCCGTCCTCGAAGTTGTCCGCCCCGATCGGCGAGACCATGAACTCCTGGGCATCGACGTTGTTGCTGGAGTGGGCCCCGCCGTTCAGGATGTTCATCATCGGCACCGGAAGGATCCGGGCCATCGGGCCGCCGAGGTAGCGATAGAGCGGCAGACCGCACTCCTCGGCCGCGGCCCTCGCCACCGCCAGCGACACCGCCAGAATCGCATTGGCGCCGAGCTTGCTCTTGTTCGGGGTGCCGTCGATCTCCATCATCTCGGCGTCCACGGCAATCTGATCCTGGGCCGCGAGCCCCTCCAGCCGGGGCCCGATGATCTCGTTGACGTTCTTGACCGCCTCGAGCACGCCCTTGCCGAGGTAGCGCTTGGCATCGCCGTCGCGAAGTTCGACCGCCTCATGCTCCCCGGTCGACGCCCCGCTCGGCACCGCCGCCTGCCCCCGGGCTCCGCTCGCCAGGACCACCTCGGCTTCGACCGTCGGATTGCCGCGGCTGTCGATGATTTCGCGACCGTGTACTTCGATGATGGTGGACATGATCTCATTGGCTGTGGGAAGTGGGAGAACAATAGGCGGCCCCGACCGCCCCGGACAACCGCCGCTACTCGACCGAGCCGAGGGCCAGCATCGCCCGCCGGGCCCGGTCGGACACCGCCTCGCGGGCGTCGTAGCCAAAGCCGGCGGTGGCGATCGGCCGGCCGATCCGGACAACCACCCGGCCCGGCTTCGGGGCAATGCTGCCCGACGGCAACAAGTCGTAGGTCCCGACGCAGCAGACCGGAACGACCGGCACCTGGGCGGCGATCGCCAGCACGAAGGGGCCCTTCTTGAACGGCAGCAATCGCCCATCCCGGCTCCGGGTGCCCTCCGCGAACACGATCGCCGAGGCGCCCTTCCGGACCTGGGCGGCGGCTCGGTCGTACACGGCAAAGGCCGAGGTGCGATTGGTCCGGTCGATCTCGATATGGCCCATGGCGTGGAGCGCGGCGCCGAGAAACGGCACCCGGGAGAGTTCTTTCTTGAAGACGAACCGGACCGTGCCCGGCAGCGCGACCAGCAGCGCCCAGATGTCGATCCACGACAGGTGGTTCGAGACGAATACCACCGGTTCACCGACCAGGAGCTGGTCCGCGCCTTCAACGACCAGGTCGATTCCCGTGGCCCGCATCATCGCCCGGCCGTACCCGCGCTGGAGACGGTCGTAGAAGTCACCGGGAGTATCGCGGATCCCGGCGGCCACGCCGAGGAGGATCCGGGTGCAGTACCACACCGTGTACCAGACCGTGGCCAGAACGTATCGAATCGCCCGGATCATCCGAAGTGATTGAATCCGACAAGCGAGGTGACTCGACCGTCCACGGTAAAACGAACCCCTGGCGCCGCCACGATCGTTCCGATCCGGGTGACCGGCACGCCGGCCATTTCCACGGCCGAGAAATCCGGCGGCATGGCCACCACCAGCTCATAGTCCTCGCCGCCCCGCGCGGCGAAGATCGCCGCCGACTCGCCAACGCGGGCCGCCTCGGCGGCCACCGTCGGATGAACCGGGATCAGGGCGCCGTCCACCTCCACCCCGACCCCACTCGCCGCCGCAAGGTGACCGAGGTCGCCGGCAAGCCCATCGCTCACGTCGAGCATCGCCCGGGCCCCGGCCGCCGCGAACGCCGCGCCCTGAGCCAACCTGGGCATTGGCCGGGCAAACCGTCCGAGCGCCCGGGAATCGGGCGGACGGCCCTCGAGGAGCGGCATCAGGGCCGCGCGGGACCCGCCTAACGTTCCCGTGACCCAGACGCCGTCGCCCGGCCGGGCGCCCGCACGACGGACCGGGTGGGCCGTCCGGCCGAGCACGGTCACCGCCAGGGTGAGCGTTCGGCCCGCCGTGAGGTCGCCCCCGACGATCCGCGCCCCGACGGAGCCCGCGGCCTCGCCGACACCCCGCATCAGCGCCGCCAGGCTCTCGGCCGGTTCATCGGCCGGCGCCACCAGCCCCACCAGCACCGACTCGGCCCGGGCGCCGACCGCCGCCAGGTCGGAGAGCCCACCGGCCGCGGCCCGCCAGCCGATCGCCTCGGGCTCGATCCAGCCGCGCCGGAAATGGACGTCTTCCACCGAGAGATCGGTGCTGACACACCAGCCGTCGGGCAGGAAGGCGCAATCGTCGCCGAGGCCCGACGCAAGCCCGCCTAACGCTTTCTCGATGATCCGGATCCGGTCGAATTCGGGCCCCGGCCCGAGCGAGGTCGCCACGTCAGACCCGGAGCGGGGCGGCGAGCTCGTGGAGCACCGGCGCCTGCGGAGCCGACGGGGCCCGGCGGGTCATGTCGTAGAGCCGCCAGACATCGCCCAGCGCGGCGATCACGTCCATCGGGCGAACCCCCCGCGCGGTAAACCGGCGGGCCGCAAAATCCGCGGCGTCACCCAGCGCCCGGGCGGCCAGCGCCGCCGCGGTGACCGGGTCGGTGCCCTGCCCGAGCCACGCTGCCACCAGACCCGAGAGCGTGTCCCCGCTGCCACCGGTCGCCAAGCCGGGATTCCCGGCGGCTACGGTCACGGGCGCCGCCCCGCGGCGCGCCACCACCGTCGGCACTCCCTTGAGCACCACCGTGGCGCCTGCAGCGGCCGCCGCGGCCGCCGCAACCCGCCATGGGTCGGTGGCGAGATCCGCGGCCAGCGTCGGGAACAACGCGCGGAACTCGCCGGCATGCGGCGTCAGAATCAGGGATCGCTCGCCGCCACACAGCGCCAGGTCGCCCGCGCGGCCGGCAAATGCCATCAAGCCGTCGGCATCGATCACCAACGGCGCCGTGGTAGCCCGAGCCGCCGCCATCACCAAGGCAGCCCGGCCCGGCGCCCGGCCCAGCCCCGGTCCGATCACGACCACATCGGCCCGGCCGAGGAGTGCCAGGGCCGGCTCCGACAACTGGTCGAACGAGGACGCCGTGGTCTGAAGATCCGGCTCCGCCGTCGCCAGCACGGCTACCGACGCCTCTGGCGCGATGACGTGAACCAAGCCCGCGCCCCCTGCGAACGCCGATCGGGCCGCGAGACGCGCAGCCCCCGTCATCCCGGCATCGCCGCCCAGGATCACCACCCGTCCTCGGCTGCCCTTGTGGCTCATGCTGGGGAGCGGCACCGCGGCCTGTGCCGCGTCGGCCTCGGTGAAGAACCGGGGCCAGGCGGTATCGGGCGCGGTGAACCCGGCGTCCACCACCACCAGATCGCCGACTTCGTCGCGGGCCAGCAGATGACCCCTGCGATAGCCGCCGAAGGTGACCGTGAGGTTGGTCCGGATGGAGTGATGGGACACGCCGGTGTCGAGATCGAGCCCGGTCGGACCGTCCACCGCCACCACCGGCAGGGCCAGTTCCTCGAGCCGACTCAGCAGATCGGCGAAGGGAGGCCGGGGCGGCCCGGTCGCGCCAGTACCGAGGAGCGCGTCGATCACCAGGCCAACGGCGGGCCACGGACCGAGCGGCTCGACCTCGCGAACCCCCGCCTTGCGGGCCAGCTTCGCTTCGAGACGGCAGAGTTCCGAGGCGGGCTCCGCCGGGCCGACGACCCAGACCGAGACCCCCAGCGCCGCGAGCGCGCGGGCGATGACCCAGCCGTCGCCACCGTTATTGCCCGGGCCGGCGGCCACCAGCACGCCCTGCCGGACCGGGCGGGGAAACCGGGTGGTCACCACGGCGGCGACGGCGCGGCCGGCGCTCTCCATCAGCGCGACCGCCGGCAGCCCCGCGACGGAGGTGGCCCGGTCCCACTCGCGGGCCTGATCGGAACTGAGAACTGGGAGACGAAGCACTGCTGGAAGAGGCCCCTTCAGCGTTCGGTGCGTTCCGCGCCGCTCCTCCCGGTGATGCCGGGCCAGACATAGGATGTCGAGAACGCATCGTCGAAATCGAAGACTCCGCGGAAATCTTCCTCGCGGTCGGTCGTCTGGGTGACCAGCAGGCCCACCTCCACCAGCGCGAAGACGATCCGCCCGATGTCCTCGGTCCGCCGGATGCCCCAATGACGGAGCACCGGCTGCGACATCAGCCCGAACTGTTCGAGGGCGTGATCGCGGCAGGCCCGGGCCAGTTCCACCCCGGTGACGTGGCGCCGCGCCGTGAGATGCTGCTGGAGATACTCGATGCCCTCGAGCACGAACAGGTACGCCTGCTCGTCGTAGTGGCTCTCCTGCTCGCGCAACCGCGCGAGCAGATCGGACCCGAGGCGGACCTCGATCATCGCCGGGCGCGCCCCGCCGCCTTCGACGGCTGGTACAGCGGGAAGCCCCGGGTCATTTCGAGCACTTCGGCCCGAATTGCCACGATCGTGGCGTCGTCCCGGGCGGTGAGCACCCGATCGATCATCTCGGCGATCGTCGTCATGTCGGCCTCCTTCATTCCCCGGGTCGTCATCGCCGGGGTACCCAGCCTAACGCCGCTGGTGACGAACGGCGGCGCCGGGTCATTCGGAATCGAATTTCGGTTGACCGTCATGCCGGCCCGGCCGAGGATATCCTCCGCCTGTTTGCCGGTCACGCCCCTGCCACGGACGTCCACGAGCATGACATGAGTATCGGTGCCACCGGATATGATGCTGAATCCCCGCTCGATCAGCGCATTGGCCAGGCGCTTGGCGTTCAGAACGACCTGGGCGGCGTAGATCCGGAAGTCGGGCTGGAGCGCCTCACCAAACGCCACCGCCTTGGCCGCGATCACATGCTCGAGCGGGCCGCCCTGGGTTCCCGGAAAGACCGATTTGTCGATCGCGCGGCCCAGTTCCGCCGTCGAGAGGATCAATCCGCCCCGGGGACCGCGGAGGGTCTTGTGCGTGGTGGTGGTCACGATCTGCGCGTGCGGCACGGGTGACGGATACACGCCCCCGGCAACGAGACCCGCGAAGTGCGCCATGTCCACCAGCAGCGTGGCCTCCACCTCGTCGGCGATGGCGCGGAAGGCCGCGAAGTCGATGATCCGCGAATAGGAACTCCCGCCGCAGACGATCAGCTTCGGCCGCTCCTTCCGGGCCAGATCCCGGACCTGATCCATGTCGATCCGCCCGCTATCGAGATTGATCCCGTAGTGGAACGGTCGCCAGATCGTCCCGCTGTGGTTCACCCCGTGCCCGTGCGACAGGTGGCCCCCGTGCGGCAGCGACATCGCCAGCAACGGACCCCCGACGGGGAGCACCGCCATGAAGGCCGCGAAGTTGGCCTGGGCTCCAGCGTGCGGCTGGACGTTGGCGTGGCCGACCTCGAACAGGGCCTTGGCCCGATCGATCGCCAGCTGCTCCACCTCGTCGATGACTTCGTTGCCGCCGTAGTATCGCTTCCGCGGATACCCCTCGGAGTACTTGTTATTGAGGGGGGTTCCCATCGCGTCGATCACCGCGCGCGAGGCGAAGTTCTCGCTGGCAATCAGCTCGAGGCCGTCGCGCTGACGGAAGAGTTCCCGGTCGACGAGTTCCGCCACCACCGGGTCCGCCGTACGAAGCGACGCGTTCAGATCGACCATCAGATGTTCTCCACTTCGATTTTTTCGACCCGCCGCTCGTGCCGGCCGCCCTCGAACGGCGTGGTGAGCCAGGTCTTGAGAATCTCGATCCCTTCCGGCTCGGTCACGAACCGGGCCGGCAACACCAGGACGTTCGCGTCATTATGCGACCGGGCCAGCCTGGCCACTTCCGGGTTCCAGGCGACGGCCGCGCGGACGCCGTGGTGCCGGTTGGCGGCGTACGCCATCCCGAGCCCGGTCCCGCAGAGGAGCACCCCCCGTTTGGCTTGGCCGCGGGACACCTGGTCCGCCACCACATGGGCATAGTCAGGATAGTCGGTCGAGGCGGTGGAGTTGGTGCCCACATCCTCGGGCGCATACCCCAGCGCCGTCAGCTCTTTGACCAGCCGCTGCTTCAGCTCGAAGCCCGCGTGGTCCGCCCCGATCGGAATCATCTCGGCCATGGTTCACCCGCCATACTGGTAGAATCCCTGGCCCGACTTCCGCCCCAGATGCCCCGCCGCCACCATCCGGCGGAGCAACGGACACGGCCGGTATTTCGGATCACCCAGTCCCTTGTGCATCACCTCGAGAATCGCGAGACAGATGTCGAGTCCGATGAAGTCAGCCAGCGCAAGGGGCCCCATCGGATGCGCCATGCCAAGCTTCATCACGGTGTCCACGGACTCGGCCGTCGCCACGCCCTCCATCACGGTGTAGATCGCCTCGTTGATCATCGGCATCAGGATCCGGTTGGCCACGAAACCAGGATAGTCCTGAACCTCGACCGGCGTCTTGCCGAGCCCCTTCGACATCTCGAGCACGGTGCGGGTGGTCAGGTCGCTGGTGGCGTGGCCGCGGACCACCTCGACCAGCTGCATGATCGGAACCGGGTTCATGAAGTGCATCCCGATCACGTTGGCGGGCCGCTTGGTCCGGGACGCAATTTCGGTGATCGAGATCGAACTGGTGTTGGACGCCAGAATCGTGTCGACGGGGCAGATCCGGTCGAGGGATTCGAAGATCGAAAACTTGAGCGTCGGGTTCTCGGTCGCCGCTTCCACCACGATCTCGGCCGGCGCCGCGGCGGCGAGCGAGGTCGATGTCTGGATCCGGCCGAGAATCTGGCCCGGGGCGTCGCTGGCGATAGTGCCCTTCTTCGCCTGGCGGTCGAGATTGCTCTGGATCGTCGTGCGGGCCCGGTCGAGCGCGGACTGCGACACGTCGATGAGGGTGACGCTCGCGCCATGCTGCGCGAAAAGGTGGGCGATGCCGTTCCCCATGGTCCCGGCGCCGATGACCGCTGCCTGCTTCATGCGTCCTCCTGAAAGTGTCGCCACCGAATCGCGACCGCCGCGCCGACCGCCAGAACCGCGGTGGCGAGCAACCCTCCCTCGGGGCCGAACGAGCCGCCGGTCAGCCACGCGGGCGAGCCCGGCCGGAAATCAATCCACGGAATGTCGAACGGCAACCCGCTGACCGACGCGGCCGAGGCCGCCAGCGCCAGGTTCCACCCGAGGTGGGCCCCGGTCGCGGTCCAGAGGCGGCCCCGCGAAAAGAACGTCGCCCCGAGGAATACCCCGGCCAGGGCAATGTTGCCCAGGGCCAGCATCGTCACGTCCGGATTGGCCCGGTGGGCGGCGCTGAAGCAGAGCGCGGTCACCACTACCGCCGGCCCCCGCCCGATGCCCCGCGCCATGGTGGCCACCGCCGCCCCCCGGAACGCCAGCTCCTCCATCAGCGCCGGCGGCAGCAGCACCAGTGCGAGGACCGCCACCCGGCCAAGATAGGCGGCGAAGGCACCGCCGTCCTCGGTCCAGGCCGATCCGGCCGGAAGTCCGAGGAGCAGCGCGGCGAGCCCCAGACCGAACGCGAGGGCAAACCCCCGCCCAAACCCCGCCACGGCCGGCCGCCCACCGACGACCCCCAGTTCCGCCGCGGACATCTTCATCGCCTTGATGCCGACCAGCCAGGTCAGGGCAACGTAAGTCAGGATGCCGACACCCGCCTGAACCAGCGCCGGGATTGCCGGACTCTCCCAGATCGTCGGATCCGACGCCGCCCACCGCCTGAGCACGAGTCCGGTGAGCGAGACCATCGAAACGTAGCCGAGGACGAGAAAAACCAGCGACCAGCCAACGGCCCGGATCCGGGACCGCGCGCCGGCCGGCGGCCGCATCGGCGTACTCAGACGGCTTCGACCGACAGCGCCACCGCGTTCCCGCCGCCCAGACAGAGGGTCGCGAGGCCGGTGGCCACCTTGCGGTCCCGCATGGCGTGGAGCAGCGTCACCAGGATCCGGGTGCCGCTGGCCCCGATCGGATGGCCTAACGCAATGGCTCCACCGTTCACGTTGACCCGGTCCCAATCCCAGTTGAGCCCCCGACCGTCAGCGAGGCACTGGGAGGCGAACGCCTCGTTCGCTTCGATCAGCCCGTAATCGCCGATCGACGTGCCGGCCTTCGTCATCAGATTCTGCACCGCGAAGATCGGGGCGAAGAACAGATCCTTGGGCTCGCCGCCACCGGTCGCATACCCGGTTACCCTGGCCAGCGGCTTGAGGCCGTGGGCCTTGGCGTACGCCAGCGAGGCGACCACGACCGCGCTCGACCCGTCATTCAGCGTCGAGGCGTTGCCGGCCGTGACGGTGCCGTCCTTCTGGAACGACGGCTTGAGCCGGCCGAGCCCTTCGGCCGTGGTGCCCTTCCGCGGTCCTTCATCAGTCGCAAAGACCGTGGTGCCGACCTTCGAGGCAATCTCGACCCCGACGATCTCCGCCGCGAACCGGCCCGCGTCCATCGCGGCGACCGCCTTCGTCTGGCTGCCGGCCGAGTATTCGTCCTGATCCTGCCGGGTGATCCCCGCTTTCTTGGCCGTGTACTCGGCCAGATCACCCATATGAACGTTGCCATAGACGTCCCAGAGCCCGTCGTGGATCATCCCGTCGAGCATCGTCTGGTTGCCGATCTTGATCCCGCCCCTGATCCCCGGGAGATAGTGGACCGCATTCGACATCGACTCCATCCCGCCGGCCACCACCACCTGATTATCCCCCGCCTTGATCGACTGGGCGGCGAGCATTACGGCCTTGAGACCCGAGCCGCAAACCTTGTTGATGGTCACCGCCGGTATCACTCCATTCAAACCGGCGAAGATCATCGCCTGGCGGGCCGGGGCCTGGCCGGTGCCGCCCTGGAGCACGTGGCCCATGATCACTTCATCGATCGTGGCCGGGTCGATGCCGGCCCGCTTGACGGCTTCCATGATGGCGAGGGCGCCGAGTTTGGGCGCGGAGAAGCCGGCCAGCCCCCCGAGGTACTTGGCGATCGGGGTGCGGCAGCCGGCGAGGATGACAGGAGTCGTCGCGTCAGACATCGGAATTCTTTCGACGTTCAAGTATGGGTAAAATAACCAGCTATGCCCGGGCCTGCCGCGCCCGGGTCAGATGCGGCACGACCCCGAGCATCCGTTCCATCTGCATCAATTGCGCGCGGTGGTGCATCTCGTGCTCCTTCACCCCGAGCAGCATCTCGAGCCGCGATCTCGCGCCCCCCGGGAGGGCCACCATTTCCTGGAGTTGGGCATCGGTCATCGTCTCAAGCCGGGCGGCAAAGGCCTCGCCTCGGGACTGGAGCGCGGCCACGATGCCGTCCTTGGTGGTCAACCCGGCCATCACTTTGCCGATCTCGCCGAACCACTGGCCGAACTGCTCGCCGCTGATATCAGAGTTGCGCTCCACGAAGTGCGCCTGTTCCGACCAGTGGGTCACGGCCGCCACGTGGGCCAGCATCTGGCCGACCGTCATCGTATCCGGCGCGGCCTGGAATCCATACTTCTCCGCCGGAATGTCGAGGGCGACCTGAATCGTGTTCTTTCGCACCGTGCGCCAACTCGCGGCCATCTGGGCGGCTCCGTAGTTACTCATTGGTCTGCTCCGTCGGGTTGAAGAGGTTGGTCAGTTCGGCGTTTTCGCGCGCGCCTTCACATCCGCCACCAGCTGGTCGCGGAACGCGATCGCCGGCATGACGTCCTGCTTGGTCCCCGCCCCACGGGTCCGGACCGCGACCGCGTTGGTATCCGCTTCCCGCTGCCCGATCACGGCCAGGTA
>JAYUZK010000086.1:0-6216 GCA_043751835.1 Gemmatimonadota bacterium
GACCGAGCCGCAAATAACCGACGCCCTCGAGGCTGAAATGGTCTCGAAGGCGTCGTTCCCAGTAGTCCTGCGTTGTGAACTGCTCGGTCAACTAGTGGCCTCTTTGACTTCGGCCGCGGCCGCGATCAGGTGGTCGACATCCCGGGACAGCGCCCGCGCGGCCTGGGTCGCCTGGGTCAGGTCGCCCACCACCTCGCCGACCCCGGCCGACCGGACCCGGATCAGATCGAACCGGACGTTCTGGAGCGCAAGGATACTCGATTCGAGCCGGTCGGCGATGGCCTGGCGCCGGCCCGACAGTTCGAGCGCCGAACGAAACTGTTGCTCGAGGAGCCGGAACTGCCGATCCCGCTCTTCGCTCTGCGCCTGGTTGGACAGCTCCTCGAGCCGCGCCTTGATCCGGTCCGGCGACTCCGCGGAGAAGCCCTGGTCGAGGTCGTTGAGCGTCTTGGCCATGTCGAGCGCCCGGCTGTACAGCCCGTCGGTCGTCTCGACCACCTCCGGCAGCATTTGGCGATCGGCCGGCGAGAGGCGCTGCATCATTCCCAGAATTGCGGCCCGGTCGGTGTGGACCTGTCTGACTCGCTCGTAGTACTTGCCGTACTCGGCCTCGCGCGGGGCTGCCAGACTTCGACGGGCCTTCCCACCCTTGCCCGGCGTGCCGGCTTCGATCGCGTCGGGCGCCGGCGGGCGGTTGAGGACATCCCGCCAACTGTACCCTGCCTGCCACAGCTGGGCGTAGCTCTTGAGCAGCGGAATCCCCATGCCCCCGGCCACGAACAGAAACCAGGGCCCGTTCAGTCCGGTCGCGACGTTGAGCAGGAAGGTCCCGCCCGTCACCGCCGCCCAGCGTGCGAACTGGTCCCGGACCTTCTGGACGATCTTCGGCTCCCCGGTGTCGTGCATGGGAACCGCCTCGTCCTCGGTCCGGCGAACCCATTCGCCGCGATCGTTGCGGACCCACTGACCCCAGCCCATCGAGGCCGGTCGGCCCGTGCCCCCGCGGATCGGGCTCGGCCCCCGAGGCGCCGCCGCCGACCCCGTCTGAGACCGGGGCGATCTCGACCGGTCGCCTAACGATGGGCGGGGCCTGGTGGCGGTCCCGGAGTCCTGAGCCGGCCGTGCCGCCGTCCGCATACCCGTGTTTGTCGGCCGATAACCCGTCACCGTTCGGCTCTCGAGCGCCCGCCGGAGGGCGTCAGCCGTTGGCCACCGGTTCTCGGGATCCTTCTCGAGACACCGCGCCACCGCGAGAGACAGATCCTCCGGCACGTCGGGCCGGCTCAGGTGCAGCACCGGGGCCGGCTCGGTGATCTGCTTCATCAGGATACCGGCCACGGTTGACGCGTTGAACGGCAACTCACCGGTCAGCATCTGATAGGAAACCACGCCGAGGCTGTACAAGTCCGAACGGCCGTCGATTTCCCGCTCGCCGGCCGCCTGTTCCGGGCTCATGAACTGCGGCGTGCCGATCGCCACGCCCACCCCGGTCAAGGTGGCCCCCGACCCGCCGGACAGCGCCTTCGCGATCCCGAAGTCCGTCACCATCACCCGGCCCCGGGTTCCCTCGAGCAGAATGTTGTCCGGCTTGATGTCGCGGTGGATCACCGAAAGGCCGTGGGCGGCCGACAGAGCGTCGGCGGTTTCCTTCATGATCCGGCGCGCTTCGTCGGGCGGCAGTTTGCCGCGCCGCTTGAGCCGGCCGCCAAGGGACTCGCCCTCGACGTAGCCCATCACGAAGTAGACCAATCCCTGGCCTTCGCCGACGTCGTGGATCGGTACGATATGGGGATGCGACAGCCGGGCCGCCGTCTGGGCCTCCCGGGTGAAGCGCTCGCGGATGTCTTTCTGAAAAGCCAATTCCGGCGGCAGCACCTTGATCGCGACCCGTCGCTGCAGACGCTCGTCCCGGGCTCGATAGACGACGCCCATTCCACCGCGACCGATCTCGCCCTCGATCGTATAGGATTCACCCAACGCATCTTTCAGGCGCTGGGCGAGAGGGCGTTCGGTTGAGTTGTTCGGCTCGGTCATGCCGCTGGCGCATTCCAATCGGCGAAACGTTGTTGCCGCAAGAGCTTACCAATTTCGCTCAAGGTCGCCCCAAGGGCAACGGGTCTCGGGGCCGCCAACCCGGCCGAAACCCCGAGGTGGGGTCTAGCCGTCCCTCCGTCAATCTGGCATGTTCTCCGAGCCCTTGCTGGCGCAGAGGCAGGGATCCGACCATGGCGGACCGGGTCGAGTGAGCCCTCGATCCGAGGTCAACCGCATCGGGGGAAACGAGATACCCCGCTGTCACCCTACGATGGCACGGCGGATGCCCTTGGAGGTCCGACCGGGGTAGGCTAACCGGGCGGTTCCAACACTAGAGAGGAACGACCGATGACCGAACGCATGACGCTTCCCGTGCTTCCCCTCCGGGAACTCGTGCTATTCCCCGGGGTAACCACGCCGATCGGCGCTGGCCGTCCCGGTACTGTTCGAGCGATCGAGGCCGCGCTCGCCTCGCCGGACAAGCTCATTCTCACTCTCTGTCAGCGCGAAAACACCGAACAAGTCGATTCCGACGGCCTCTACACCATCGGCACGATCGCCAAGATCGCCCAGGTGCAGCGAGGTCTGACCGGAATGCAGGTCCTGCTGAATGGCGAGCGCCGGGCGATCGCCATTCACCTCACGGAACGGGACGGTTTCCTCGAAGCCATCGCCCGCGATGCCGAGGAGATGGCGCCGATCAACGCCGAGGATCCGGCCTTCGTTGGGCTGTATCGTGAGGTTCGCCAGCGCGCTGCCGAACTCGGCCACAAGTCCGGCCTGCCCGAAGAGGTGGTCCAGCAGGTCCTGTCGAACACCAGCGACCCCGGCCGGTTCGCCGACCTCGTCGCCGGCTACATCGACGTCCCCGCGCTTCAGCGCCAGAGCCTCCTCGAAACCCTGTCGGTCGAAGATCGGCTGCGCCGGGTGCTGGTCCACGTCCAGCGCCAGATCTCCGTCCTCGATGCCCAGGAGGAGATCAAGACCCAGGTCCAGGAAGAACTCGGCGAGCGCCAGCGCGAGATTTTCCTTCGGGAGCAGCTGAAGCAGATTCGTCGCGAACTCGGCGAGGAAGACGAGGCCGACGAGCTCGACGAACTCAAGACCAAGCTTGCCGCGTTGGATCTCCCCGTCGAGTCCCGCAAGGAAGTTGACCGGGAACTCGGGCGTCTGGGACGGATCGGCCGGGAGTCGATGGAAACCCAGGTGATCAGGAACTACCTCGAGACCGTGGCCGAACTGCCGTGGAATATCCGGTCAGAGGAACATCTCGATCTCAAGGCCGCCTCCGATATTCTCGAGGCCGATCACTATGCCCTGGGCGACGTCAAGGACAGGGTGCTCGAGTTTTTGGCCGTTCGCCAGCTCAAGCAGGCGGAAGAGCGGGCGACCCGGGCCGAGCAGGGAGCGGCCGAAAAACAGGTCGAGGATGCCAAGGAAGCCGACACCACGATGACCGGCGAGTTCGAGCGGGCAAAACTCGAACCGACGGCCCCCCGGCCCCCCGGCAATTCGGATGACAAGGCCAAGGGACCGATCCTGCTCTTCATCGGACCGCCTGGCGTCGGCAAGACGTCCGTGGCGAAATCCATTGCGCGTTCGATGGGCCGGAAGTACGTCCGGATTTCCCTGGGTGGCGCCCGGGACGAGGCCGACATTCGCGGCCACCGGCGGACCTACATTGGCGCCATGCCGGGCCGCATCATCCAGGGTCTCAAGCAGGCAGGGGCCAAAAACCCGGTCTTCCTCCTTGATGAAGTCGACAAGCTCGGCGTGTCCTTCCAGGGCGACCCCGCCTCGGCGCTGCTCGAGGTGCTCGATCCTGCCCAGAACGACAGCTTCGTCGACCACTACCTCGGTGTACCGTTCGATTTGTCGGAGGTGCTCTTCATCTGCACCGCCAACTTCATCCAGAACATTCCGGGCCCCCTGCTCGACCGGATGGAGAGCGTCGAGTTCTCAGGCTATACCGAGGGAGAGAAGCGGATCATCGCCCAGAAATATCTGATCCCCCGGCAGTTCGAGGAGAACGGGCTCAAGGGCCGCCCGATCACCATCGCCGATGAGGCGCTCGCCGACATCGTCAGCGAGTACACTCGGGAATCGGGAGTGCGGCAACTCGAACGCGAGATCGGCAAGGTGGCCCGCAAGCTCGCCCTGAAAATCGCGGCCGGTGAGGTGTCGGGCGCGGTCGAGGTCTCCAAGGAAATGGTCGATGAATTCCTGGGCCGCGCCAAGGTGCATCCTGAGAAGATGGCGGGAGAGGATCAGGTCGGCGTTGCCACCGGGATGTTCTACACGCCGGTGGGTGGGGACATCATGTTCGTCGAAGCGTCCACCATGCGCGGCAAGGGTGAGCTGGTGCTCACCGGTCAACTGGGCGACGTGATGAAGGAGTCGGCCCGGGCCGCCTGGACTTACGCTCGGTCCCATGCGGCGGGGCTCCGGATCGCCGATGAAATGTTCGACCGGGACGTGCACATTCACGTGCCGGCCGGTGCGATTCCCAAGGACGGGCCCTCGGCCGGGGTCACGATGGCCACGGCCCTGATCTCGGCCATGTCCGGCCGGTCCGCCCGCCACGACATTGCGATGACCGGTGAAATCACTCTCCGGGGGCGCATTCTGCCGATCGGCGGCCTCAAGGAGAAGATACTGGGCGCGGTGCGAGCCGGGATTCGCCAGATCATCATTCCGAAGGACAACGAAGCCGACCTCGACGATCTGACCGAAGAGATCCGGAATCAGGTCAGCATTCATCCGGTGACCGAGTTGGGCGAAGTGCTGGCCCTCACGCTTCGCGGCGCATCGTTCAAGGAAGGCCGACTCTTGTTTGGTGATGACAATCCCAGGGACGTGGCGCCGCTGTCCCTGAGTTTTCCCCACTGATCAGGGCGGACCCTCGGGCTGAATCACGCCGGCCGGGACCACCCGGTCCCGGCCGGTGTTTTTTGCGGCAATCAGCGCTTTGTCGGCCGCCCGGAGGATGTCTGGCGCGGCCGCCCCATGGTCCGGATAGCTGGCCACTCCGACGGAGAGCCGGACCGGGATCTCCCGATTGCCGATTGCCGTCGGCGTACTCGCCACGGCCGCCCGGACTTTCTCGGCCAGGCGGATGGCGTCTTCCGCCCGGCACCGCCGGACCAGCACCCCGAATTCCTCGCCACCCACCCGGGCCACCACGTCGCTCGAACGCACGGTGCCCGAGATCAGCCGCCCGACGTGGATCAGGACCTGATCGCCTGCCACCTGGCCGTGGACCTCATTGATTCTTCGGAAGTGATCGATGTCGAACAGGAGCAGGGTGGCCGCCTCGTTGGCGCGCCGCGCCACCGCGATCGCCCGGTCGAGCTCCTCGCTGATCGCCTCGTGGTTGAGCAGTCCGGTGAGATCGTCGCGGTGGGCCCCGGCGCGGACGGTCCGGTTTCGGTCGATTCGAGCCAGGACGGTCTGGGCAAGGTACCCCGGCGTGGCCGATCGGAGCAGGACGTCTTCGGCCCCGGCCCGGATGGCGGCCAGCCGGTCGTCGTCGCCGATCTTGGCTGCCAGGACCACCACCGGCGCGAGCTGTCGGCGCGGCAGTTGATGGATCCACCGGATCAGCGCCGCCGGGGTGGTGTCGGCGAGCCGCCACTCGACTACCACGAGGTCCCAGGCTTCCTGCAGCAGGAGAGGCCGGGCGACCATTGCGCTCCCGGCAACCGCGACTCGGCAGGAGAAGCCCTCGAGCGCATTGGCGAAAGCCCGGGTCAGGCCGGTGTCGTCCGGATCGATGATCAGAACCGATCGCGGAGCCGCGACGGCCCGGCCTAACGTTCTGGCATAGCCCAGAAGCGCCAATTCGACCCGCTCTGTCGGAACTATGGCGTCGAGGCTGGCAAACGGCTGGGTGAGCGGGTCGGTATCGTCCGGTGCGCCCACCAGGACAACGGCCCCCGGCCGGATCGGTCCCGGAAGGGCCCAACGTGCCACCAGACTGCCGGTCTCCTCAGGGCTGGTGCTCATTACCACGGCCAGGTCCGGCCGCTCCGACACCGGGATCGACTCCGGCGCGAATCCCGGAAGCTGGTGCCTGACCGCAAACTGGGCATCCCGGAGAGCCGTCTGGGCGCGATCACAGAGGTCGCCCGCCGGACCGATGATCAGGGCCTGCCACCCGAAGGCCGAGGGCTTGGGCGGGGA
>JAYUZK010000087.1:0-5676 GCA_043751835.1 Gemmatimonadota bacterium
CGAAAAGGCCCTGGGGCCCCAGCGGGCCCGCGTCATTCTCGAGAAGATCCAGGAGCAGATTGCCGATACCGGGTTGCGTCGTCTGAAAAAGGCGGCGCCCGAGCTGCTGATGAACGTGCTCCGGGGCGAGCATCCTCAGACCATCGCCCTGATCCTCGCTCACCTCGATTCCCGGCAGTCGGCGAGCGTGATCGCGGCCATGGACCACGAACTTGCGGGCGATGTCCTCCTCCGGGTGGCCCGGATGGACAAGGTATCGCCGGACATGCTGGCGCTGGTGGAAATCGGCCTCACCAACAAGACCGACCTCAGCCTGAGTCAGGAGATGACCACCTCGGGCGGACCCTCGACCGTGGCCAAGGTCCTCAACCTCACGGGCGGAACCCTCGAGAAGGCGCTGCTCGAGGCGATCGATCGGAAGAGCCCGGAGATTGCCCTCCAGGTGAAGAACCTGATGTTCGTCTTCGAGGACCTGAAGCTCCTCGACGGCCGGGCGATCCAGCGACTGCTCCGCGAAATCGACGGGAAGGAACTGGCGCTCTCGCTTAAGGCGGCCAGCGAGGAGCTGAAGCAGCACATCTTCACCAACATGTCCGAACGGGCCGCGGCCGCGCTCCGGGAAGAGCTCGAGTTCATGGGGCCGGTCAAGGTCCGGGACGTTGAAGCGTCGCACACGCGGATCATCGAGGCGCTGCGGACCCTGGAAGATCAGGGCGAGATCATGATCAGCGGCGGCGGGGGCGACGACGATGTCATCGCCTGAGCGGCCGTCGATTCCGCACTGGGCCGTGGTCGGGGAGCCGCCCGGCGAAGGGCCCTGGGGACTTCCGGATCTCGGGGGCACCGCCCGGGTTGCCGGCGAACCCGGTCCGGATCCCGCCGAGCAGGCGCACCAGCGGGGGTACGACGAGGGCTTCGCCGACGGTGTCGCCCAGGCCCGGCGGGAACTCGAGCCGGCGCGCGACGCGCTTGCCAAGGCAGTGGGCGAGGTTCGGCGCGAGATCGGGGCGGCCCGTCAGCGGGCGGAAGCCAACATCTACGCGCTCGGGCTGGCGGTGGCCCGGTGGCTGATGCTCCGCGAGGTCGCGAATGATCCCGCCTCCGTCGAGCCGCTGATCCGCCGGGCGGTGGCGCTGCTCCCGCCGGGCTCGACGATCGGCATCCATGCCAATCCCGGCGATGTCGAGGCTCTCAGTCAGGGCCTCGATTTCGCCGAACCAGACGGCCGGCCCATTCCGGTTCATTGGGTGGCCGATCCGTCGCTCGATCGCGGCAGTTTCCGGTTGGTGAGTCCCGAACGCATCATCGACGGCCGCGTGGACGTGGCCCTGAGAGCCCTGTATGAGCGACTGGCAGGCGACTGAGGCCGGCGTCGCGCTGGCCGCGACCCCCCGTTTTCTGGTCCATGGCCGGGTCACCCGGGTCATCGGTCAGATCGTCGAGGCCACCTCACTCGAGGTGGCCGTGGGCGAGGTGTGCCGCATCAACGTGAACGAGGATGTCGGGATCATGGCCCAGGTCGTGGGGTTCCACAGCCGGGGAATCATGCTGATGCCGTTAGGCGATCTCGACGGCATCCATCCCGGCGATGTGGTCGTGCCGCTCGGCCGCTCGCTGTACGCCGAAGCGGGCGACGGGTTGATCGGCCGGGTTCTCAATGGACTCGGCCGCCCGATCGATTCCAACCGCCCCATCGGACTTACCCGGCGCTATCCGCTCTCTGCCGAACCGCCGAGTCCCCTCGAGCGAGACCGAATCCGGGAGCCGCTCGCGACCGGAGTGCGAGCGATTGACGGCTTCCTCACCGTGGGCCGGGGACAGCGGATCGGCATCATGGCCGGCAGCGGGGTGGGGAAGAGCGTGCTCCTTGGCATGATTGCCCGCCACACCAGCGCCGACGTCAACGTGATTGCCCTTCTCGGAGAACGGGGCCGCGAGGTGCGGGAATTCATCGAACGCGATCTCGGCCCCGAGGGACTCAAGCGCAGCGTCATCATCGTCGCCACCAGCGACCAGGCGGCGGTGGTCCGGGCGACCGGTGCCCTCGTTGCGACGGCCATCGCCGAGTACTTCCGTGACGCCGGCAAAGATGTGCTCTTGATGATGGACTCGGTCACCCGGGTCGCCATGGCGTGGCGCGAGGTGGGGCTGTCGATCGGCGAGCCGCCCACCACCAAGGGCTATCCGCCCTCGGTGTTCGCGTCGCTGCCCCGGCTGCTCGAGCGCGCCGGCACGGGCAAGGGTGGGTCGATCACCGGGCTTTACACCGTGCTGGTCGAGGGCGACGATTTCAACGAGCCGGTCGCGGACGCGGCGCGGTCGATTCTCGACGGCCATATCGTCCTCTCGCGAAAACTGGCCAATCAGAAGCATTTCCCGGCCATCGACGTCCTCGACAGCGTGAGTCGGGTCCGCGATCAGGTCACGCCCCGCGAGGATCTCGACGCCTCCAACGCCGTCCTCTCGCTCGAGGCGACTTACCGGGCCCAGGAAGATCTCATCACGGTCGGCGCCTACAAGGCCGGCACCGACAAACACCTTGATACCGCCATCGCCATGCGACCCGACCTGCTCGAGATCGTCCGCCAGCGGCCCGAGGAGAGCAACGATCTCGAAACGACCCGGGCAATGGTCCGGGATCTGGCCGCGCGGACTCGACCCACGATTGGAGCAGCCCAATGAAAGCGTTCTCGTTCCGTCTCGATCGGATCCTCCGCCTCAAAGAGGAAGCCGAGGGACAACAGGCCCGGGTCATGGGCGAAGCGGCTCGCAACGAGGCCGTGCTCGACCAGATCTGCCTCGATCAGGCGGGCTACGTGCTCAAGGTCAGCGACCAGGCGGCGGCCATTACGGGCGAACGTACCAACGCGGGCAAGCTGCGAACCCGCCATCTCGCGGCCATGGCGGCCTTGCGCCAGCTCGAGGAGGCCGAACGGGCCCGGGTGGTGGCGCGGAAGCTGGCTGATGTGGAGCGCGTCCGCCTCGCCGAAGCCCAGCGGGAACGTCGGACCCTGGAACGGCTCAAAGCACACCAGCGGGAGACCTGGGATCAGGAGCTGGTGCGGGACGAGCGCAAGACGATGGATGAAGTGGCCGGCCGGCCCCGTGGAGCGACGGGTCGATGAAGCAGACGCTGACGCTCGCCGCATTTGCCTTTCTGGTTGCCGTGGCCAGTTCGACCTGGTTCGTCACCAAGGTGATGCCGCCTCGGGGCGGGCCGGTAGCCGATGGCGCGCGGCCGGGGGCGGGGCCGAAACCAGTGGTGCTGAAGAAGTCGGCGCCGGCGGCCAAGCCGCGGGGCGTAGCCGTGGATTCGGCCCGGCCCGTCGCAACGAAGGAAAAGCCGGCCGAGAATCCGGTTGGCGTTGCCGTGGCGAAGCGAGCCGACAAGCCGGTGGACGCGGCGGCCCTCGAGGCCGAGGCTGCGGCCCGCGCCAAGAGCGTGGCCAAGATCCTGGCTCAAATGAAGCCGAAGTCTGCGGTGGACATCATGGCGAAACTCACGGACGACGAAGTCGAACGCATCCTCCGTCAGCTCAACGCCAAGCAGGTGGCGGCCCTGTTGGCCGTCTTACCGGACGAGCGCGCCGCCTCGATGAGCCGGCGGCTCCTGGACCCGAGAACGGGTCGCGAAGGAGGATCCCGATAGTGACAGCGCCCATTGTGATGGCCGTGATGGCCCCGGTCGATGGAGCGAAGGTCCCGACCATACCCCAGGCGGATGGTGATGACGGGGGTTTCAGGGCCACGCTCGGCGCCGCGCTTGCGGCCCAGGCGGGGCAGATGGCCCCGATCGTCATTGAACCAGTGGCTGCCGAACCGTTCTTTCAATTGCTGACGGACGGTGAGTGGCGGCCCGACAACGCGGTCCCCGAGACGCCGGTGCCCGAAACCCCGGTCGTCGCCATTCCGGCGCCCGCCCTCGTGCCGCTTGAAAAGAGCCTTGCGAACTGGTTCGAGGCGGTCTCGCATCGCCGGCAGCCGCCCTCCGGCGACCCGGCGGAGGTGGACGTCAAATCCGATCGCCCCAGGCCGGAGTTCGCTGTGGCAGCTCCAGCCGGGGGTTCAGGCCCAGCCGGGTTGATCGCGTTCCTGCCTAACGTGACTGCCCAGGCCACCACCCCGCCAACCGGCGACGCCGGCGATGCGGCCGGGTTGGAGCAATCGCCGCCCGCCGCCCGTCCCGATCTGCGGTTGCCGGATTCGGGCCGGTTGCTTGAGCCGCCAGGGCGCTGGTCCGACGGCGCCAATCCGCCGACGGCGAAGCAGCCCGTGATCGAGATCGCCGGCTTCACGTTCCCGGAGCCGTCCGGCAACGGCAAGGAGCCCGGCTTGGACTCGGCGCCGGATCAACCGGCCCCTGAATGGGCCGCCCGAATTCGTGCCTACAAGACGACCGGCGGCGATGGGGGCCTGGCGCACGAGGCCGTCCTCCGGGAGGGAACGCCCAAGGCTTTGACGCCGGCACTGGCGCCGTTCGTGCCGGAGCGCCGGGTGGTCTCCTCCGAGCGGGAAGCGCCTCGGCTGAAGCGGGACTCCGAGCCGGTTGGCTCCGGCGACGTCCAAACCCAGCCCGAGCATCGGGGCGGCGAGGGCGGATCCCGGAACGTGCCGGCGGCGCCCGCGGCCGGGCCAGCCGCGAATGACGGAGCGTCGCTGGTTGCCAAGGAGGCCACAGTGGCGATGGCCGCCGATACTGGCGAGCGGATTGCCCGCCGGGTCGACCATCTCATGCTGGATCTCAAGGACGACCAGGGCGACTACGGCAAGATCCGCGTGTCGGTGAGCGGCTCGAACGTCCGCGCCACCATCATGCCGACGGATCAAGCGATGGCCGATCGACTCAACGTCGAGATCCGGCAGTTACACCAGAGCCTGCAGGAGCGAGGGTTTCCCGTGCCGAAGGTAACGGTGCAGAACCCGGCGTCGACTGACTTGCCGCGGTGGAACCCGCTGGCACGGGAGCCGGTGGCCGATGCCGCCGCCGCCGAGCATCAGTCCAAGAGTCGGCAAGGACCCGACGAGGACCGGCGCGACCGCTGGAACGGCGCCCGGGAGCGGGACCAGGAGCAGGAGCGGGACCAGGAGCAGGAGCGCCGTGAGCAGGGGCGAACGCCGGATCGCCCGCGGCAACAGCGCCACGACCAGAAAGAGAGGGATGCATGAGTTTCTCGATTCCCGGGCTTGCGGGCACCGGGCCGACCACCACGACCGCGAAAACCAAGGACAAAACGTCGCTTGGGCGGGATCAGTTTCTCCAGCTGCTGGTGGCGCAGCTCAAGCACCAGGATCCGCTCAGTCCGATGCAGCCGGACGCGTTCGCGGCCCAGCTGGCCCAGTTCGCCTCGGTGGAGCAGCTGACCAAGCTGAACGAAGCGGTGGCGGCGCAGGCGAAGGATGCCGCCGTCCGCTCCACCCTTGAACGTACGGCGCTTGGCGCTTCGCTGATCGGGAAGCATGTCATTGCCGAGGGGAACCAGCTTACCGTCGCCGCGGACGGAAGCACCTCGTTCCGGATCGAGGTTGGGGGCGCAGGTGGCCAGGCCAACCTCACGCTGCTCGACTCCTCGGGTCACGCCGTGGCGACCCGGGCGCTCGGCGTCGTGCCGGGCGGCGTCCAGCTGGTCAGGCCCCCCACCGACCTGCCGCCCGGCACCTATACCTATGTATTCGACG
>JAYUZK010000088.1:0-5623 GCA_043751835.1 Gemmatimonadota bacterium
TGGGAGGGATTTTCGTCGTCAACCCCAATGAAGCCAAGGTCCTGACCCTCTTCGGCCGATACATCGGATCGGTCAAGCAGCCCGGCATCTGGTTCGCCAACCCGTTTGCAGTGAAGGCAAAGATTTCGAGCCGGGTCCGAAACTTCGAGACGACAAAATTGAAAGTGAACGATAGTCACTCCAACCCGATCGAGATCGGGACCGTCGTCGTCTGGCAGGTCGTCGATACGGCCGAGGCGCTCTTCGAGGTTGACGACTACGAAAACTTCGTCAAGGTCCAGAGCGAGGCGGCTCTCCGTCAGCTGGCGTCCAGTTACCCGTACGATGCGCACCAGGACGGCGAGGAATCGCTCAGCGGGAGCCCGGCCGCCGTCTCCAGGGCCCTCCAGGGCCACGTTCAGGACCGGCTGGCCAAGGCCGGTGTCGAAGTTATCGAGGCCCGTATCAGCCACCTCGCATACGCCCCGGAAATCGCCCAGGCGATGCTCCAGCGGCAACAGGCATCGGCCATCATCGCGGCCCGGCAGAAGATTGTGGAGGGCGCCGTCGGCATGGTCGAGAACGCTCTCGACCTGCTCGCAAAACGCGGAATCGTGGTTCTCGATGACGAGCGGAAGGCGGCGATGGTTTCGAACCTGCTGGTGGTCCTCTGCAGCGAGCGGTCGACCCAGCCGGTCGTCAACACCGGCACGCTGTACGGCTGAGGGAACGTGGCGGAACGGAAGTCGGTCCTGATCCGAATCGACCCGGCGCTGCATGACGCCCTGCAGCGCTGGGCCGCGGCTGAGCTCAGGAGCCTCAACGGACAGATCGAATTCGCCCTGCGCCGCGCCCTGACCGAGAGCGGACGGCTGGCCGGTCGCCAGGCGGGCGAGCCCCCGAACGGAAGGCACGCCCGGTAAACTCGGTGCCGCGCGTTATTTCGTGGTCAGGCTCTGATACACCGTCGTCACGAAATCGTCCGGCTTCATGAACCCCTTGCCCCACTTCTCGTCCCACGCCGCGCTCGGTTTGGCCCCGAGGACCTGCTCCAAAGTCTTCTTCTGCGCCACGAGCCGCTGGACGTTGTCCCGGACGCTGGTGAGCATCGCTGCGAACGCGGCCAGGTCGGCCTTCCCCGCGAGGGCTCCATGGCCCGGAATGATCCGGGTGGATTCGTTGGCATAACCAAGCGCGGCCGTGGCGGCGGCGATCATGCCATTGATGGATCCCCCGCTGCCGAGATCGATGAACGGGTACATGCCGTTGAAGAAGACATCACCCATGTGCATGACGTTGGCCTTCTGCCAGTGCACCACCGCGTCGCCATCGGTGTGCGCGTTCTTGACGTGAATCGCGTGGATGTCGTCGCCATTGATGTGGAACGTCACGACATCCGAGAAGGTGATCACCGGGAGCGCGGCTTTGGGCGAGGCGGGGACCTTCTGGTTGAACTGGGCGATGAACTGGTCGACACTCATCCGCTGGCGGACGTTGTCGTGCGCCACGATGAGCACGCCGGCCTTCCCGAAGTTCTCGTTTCCGCCGGTATGATCGCCGTGCCAATGGGTGTTGAGCAGGAAACGGACCGGCTTGTCGGACACGGCGCGGATCGCGTCGGTGATCTTCTGACTCAGCGGCGCAAACTGATCGTCGATCAGGAAGATCGCATCCTCGCCGACCGCGAGCCCGATGTTGCCGCCGCTGCCAACCAGCATGTAGATGCCGTCGGCCACCGGAATGGTCTGAATCCGCACACTGTCCTGTTGCGCGGCAAGCGGCGCGGCAAGTCCTGCCACCGCGGCCAGGGTCACGATCCATCGGTTCACGATCCCACCTCCAGATAATGAAGTGTCAACGATCATCCTTGTGGAACGCCGCGCCCGCCAGCGCGCCGCCAAGAGCCAGTACGAGGGCCAATCCGAGGGTGGCCGCCGCCACCACCGGCGGCTGGACCGGCAGCAATCGGCCCAGCACATCGAGGAGCCGTGTAAACCCCTCGGCCCGGGCGTCAAGTGCCAAGAGGGCCGCCCAGCCGAGCACCGCCCCAGCCGGCACGCTGATGAGCGGCCGCGCCGCCTTCGGGGCGAGCCAAGCGCCGACGATCGCCACCACCGGCACCGCGACCCAGCCCGCCACCAGCGTTCCCCACCCCGCCGCATTGGCCAGCACCAGCATCCAGTAAAGGGGTACCATGGTCACCGCCCCCGTTGAAAGAGCAACCGGCCCTCAACCTGCCCCGCCGGAAAGGACTCGGGCGTTCGCGGCACGACGAGCGAGTCGAGTTGGCCGGCAAGCCACTTCGTCAGGAAATCCCGATAATGCGGGCTGGCCGGGTTGCCCGACTGGCCGCCGGGATACGTGGCCCAGGCGGTCACCTGGGGGCCCAACTCAACGACCATGCGCCAACTGGGGCCCTGGGTGCCGGCGCCGCTGGAGGGGCTCAAAGTCGACGGACCGGACTGAACCGAAAGATCAAGAGCCGAGAGTGCCGGCAGCCGGAGCAGGTGGTGGATGTTGGCGTGGTGCGCATTCCCCCAACGCCATCCTTCGCCTCCGGCCGGCCCGTGCCGCGCCACCGCGGAATCGAGTCCGGCGGCCAGGGCGGCGAGCAGGATATCATCGCGACGTTCGACGGTTGGGGTCCGCCGGTCGTCCCACCAGGCGTTGGCTGAATCCCGGGTCAGACCGAGGAGGATGGCCTCGGCCGGACGGGGCGCCACGTCCTCGTCGGAGCCGGTCGGGCCCGGTGGAATGGCCAACTCATCCCACACTCGGCGGCCGAGTTCCTCCATCACCGCCTCGAACAAGACGGCTCCGGTGTTCTCGATGTCATAGTGCCGATCCCAGGCGGACACCAGCCGGAGCGCTTCCCGAGCCCGCGGCGATCCGGCCAGACGGCTCGAGTCGGCCCCGACCCGCAGCAGTGCGGGCACGAAAAGATCCGCCCGCGCGCTGCCTGGATCGGTCTGGAACCTCCGCATCGCGTCGGGCGTCACCTGCGAATCCGCCCGGAGCAGCGTGTTGATACGAATCGCCCGCCAGGGGCTGTACCAGTTGGCCCCCAGAAATCTGGGGTTGACCGCGGGGTCGACCGGCTGCTGGTTGGCGGACGACAGGAACCCCCGGGCCGGATTCAGCGCGAACGGATAGAACTCGACGGGGAGCGAACCGGTCCAGTCGTTGGCCGAACTCGACCCGTCCTGGATCAGGTCCCCGCGACCCCCACCGGGCCGAACCGGATACCGCCCGGTGGACCGGATCGCGATCGTCCCGCGCCGATCGGCCACGATCATGTTCTGAGCCGGCACCACGTACGAGGCCGATGCTTCGAGAAACTCGCCCACCGAGCCCGCTCGATCGATCCCGAGGAATTCGGCGCCGTTGTTGCCGCCCTGATAGAGGGTCCAGGCCATCGACAACCAGGTCGAATCGACCTTCCACAGCGGCCCGCGGTGATTGAACCGCAGGGTGTCCACCGCCAGGGTCCGCCCATCGGGCCCACGATAGGTCTCCACCCGGGTTTCGAGCGGTTTCCAGACCCCGTCGAGCCGATACTGGGTCGGATGGATCGAGTCGTCCACGGTTTCCCGGTAGAAATCGTTGACGTCCGAGCCTGTGTTGGTCATCGACCAGGCGATCTGGCGGTTGAACCCGATGACAACCCAGGGCGCGCCTGGCAGCGTAACGCCGGCCACATCGAGCCGGTCGCCGACGACGAGATGGGCCTGATACCAGATCGACGGAAGCGTCAGATCCAGGTGGGGATCTCCGGCCAGGAGCGCATGGCCGGAGGCCGAGCGCCCCGGCGCGACCGCCCAGTTGTTGCTGCCGACCGCTTCGTCCCCAGTCCAACGGAGGTAGGAGCCTAACGCCCGGTGAGCTCCGGCCAACGCCGCCACGGTCGTGGCCGCCGCGGAGTCCGGCGGACCCGGCGCAGGGATCGAACTGAACCCGAAGCGGGTGGAGTCGACGGGATTGGGCTGGATTGGCTCCTGGATCGGGGAATTCAACGGAAACAGCGCCTCGGCCGCCGCCCAGCCCACCCGGGACGCCGCTTTGGCTTTGATCAGGGACGCATCGTTGTAGGCGAGGGTCAAGGCCATCCGCGCCAGGAGGAAATAGGTGTGGGCCGGTTCCCACCGGGTCGGGCGCCGGCCGAGAAGCCGGTACTCGATCGGCAGGTCGGCGGGTCGCATCGCATCGACCCAGGCGTTCACCCCTTCCGCATAGGCACGGACCGACTGGAACGCGGCGCTTGCCGTATCGGCCTGGCGCATGGACTGCTCGACCAGGCGGCCGAAGCCCAACCGGCGAGCATCACGATCCACCTCAAGGGCCCGGGGCCCGACCAGCTCCGTCAGGGTGCCCGCGGCAGCGCGGGTCTGGACCTCGAGTTGGAAGAGCCGGTCACGAGCGACCAAAAACCCGAGCGCCCGGTAGGCATCGAGCTCGTTCCCGGCGTAGATGTGAGGCACCCCCCGGTCGTCGATGACGGCGTTGACGTCCTCGGAGAATACCGTGCTCCGCACCGTGCGTTCGCCAAGTGGGCCGGCGGCACGCCCGAGCGCCCAGATCCCGCCGGCGGGTTCGAGCAGGGGGCCGAGCGGAGGCAACGGCCCGAGCGGTCGGATGGCCGCGACGAGCCCGGCGGCGAGCAGCAAGAGACCGGAGGCAGCTTGAAGAACTCGGGGCATCGAATCGAGGTCGGAGGTGGCGCCGATGGCCCGCGGGGCGCGGGGCGACGGGCCCCAAGTTTGGCGCCACCCGCCGGGCTTGGGAAGGGGTCGACCGCACCCCTTGCCGATCCAGAGCCAGGCGCCGCTGATTTGAGCATGACAAAGGATGTCGACTCGGCGGACCGGGCGCTGCTGCTTCGGGCCATGGCCGTGACCGTCCCCGCCGCAGTCTCCATGAGCGGCGCGGTGGCATTCTATCTCCGGGAGACCCGCCACGTTGGCGGGGTAACCTTGGCCGGGGTGGTGGCGCTGGGCGCGCTGGTCGGAATCGGGGCCGGGTACCTCTCGTGGTGGAGCGCCGAGCGAACCGGGCGGGGGCTTGCCCACGTCCTGCTGAGCGCCGGGAACCTGCCACCGGCAGCCTCCTTCTCCTACCAGGAGTCGCTGGTGGCCCGGGGCCGTTACCAGGAAGCAGTCGACGCGTTCGAAGCCCACCTGGCCCTGAACCCTGAAGATCAGGACGCCCGCCTTGCCATGGCAGGGATTCTGGCTGGGCCGCTCAAGCAAACCGAGGCCGCGGTCCAGCTCTACCAGACGGTGCGCATCGGGCCATCACCGGGATACGACCTCCGCGCATCGCAGGCGCTGATCGATCTCCATCGCGCAACCGGCGACCGGGGCCGCCTGATGGCCGAACTGGCCCGGTTCGCCGACCGGTTTCGGGGAACGCGGGCCGGCCGGGCCGCCAAGCACGCGCTGGCGGCTCTCAAGGAAGAGCGTTAGGCGTCGCCTGGGGCGGCGTCCGGCTTGCGCGGTCCCGGAACGGAGGTAGTTTGTATACAATTCTGTTCTCCGGTCGCGACCCACCTGCTCGCGCGACCCTTGTTCCCCACTCCCTGCTTCGGGACCCCCAATGGCGCTTCGCAAAGCCGCAATCCCGCTCGTCACCGCCCTCGCGCTGGTCG
>JAYUZK010000089.1:0-11937 GCA_043751835.1 Gemmatimonadota bacterium
CTGCAAGAACAGCAGGATACGACGCTCGAGTTCGTTCAGGCGCTCGACCTCCAGCGGCTCGCGCACCGCTTTGCGGGCCAACGGTGCCAGCCGGGCCAGTTCATCGCGGTAGCGGCTGCAATCGCCGCAGAGCAGCAGATGGACTCGGACGAGGGCTGCCAGAGCCGGACCGGCGGGCCCGGTCCTGGCCCCCACCAGCCGGATGACCTCTTTACACGTCGGCATCATGGCGGCTCCGAAGGCCTTTCGCTTCGAGACACTCGCGCAGGCCATTCCGGGCGCGGAACAGCAAGACCCCCAGGTTGTTGGCGCTCACCTCAAGGATCCGGCAAACTTCGTCGGTCGGAAGATCTTCGACGTCCTTGAGGACAAAGGCGAGCCGGCGGCGCTCGGGAAGCTGGTCCGCACATTCCGAAATCCAGGCCCGAACCTGGACCCGGTCGGCGCCCCTGTCGGGGCCGCGAGGGGGGCGAATCCATCGCCCCCGGTCGTCGAATCGGGATTCGACCACGTCATCGATATCGTCGTTGGCCTCGGCACGCAGGGCGGCCTCGAACCCCCGCGAAATCTTCTTGACGAGAATACCGTAGAGCCAGGTCCGGACCCGAGCGCGGCCATCGAACTCATGGGCCCGGGTCAGGAAGGTCAGCATGGTTTCTTGGACCGCGTCGTCGGCCCGATCCGGCGAGAGACCGGCCCCTCGGGCGGCCCGGAGCAGGAGGGCAAGGTTCGCGTGTACGACGGCGTGCAGCACCGCGGGCTCGCGGGCACGGATCCGCTCGGTCAAGCCGGTGTCTTCGATGGGGGGGGCCGGTAGCGTCACGGACCAGAATCTAACCAGGTCCTGGGCGGGCATTCCGAGGGCGCGGCAGCCGGGGCGATTCGCCCGGCTTGACACACTATACCCTATGGGGTATAGTGTGGTCATTGGAACCTCAGACGGAGGGAGTCGTGCCCACTGCCATCGCGCCACCGATTTATCTGGAACCGGACGTCGAACGCCGCATCGCCAATCGACTCAAGCGGATCGAGGGCCAGGTGCGCGGGGTCCAGCGCCTCATCGCCGAGCACCAATCCTGCGATGACATCCTGATCCAGGTGGGGGCCCTCCGTCAGGCGCTGACCGGAGTGGCCGTCGAGCTTCTCGAAGGCCACATGAATAGCTGCGTGGCCAGCAGCATCGCGAAGGGCCAAGGCGCCACGGCGCTCGCCAGTCTGAAGGCCTCGCTCGCCCACGTGCTGCGGCACGGTTGACCGACATGCATAAGACTCGACTGGCCGCCTTGGGCGGCGTCAGCGCCGGGATCGCCTCGGCGCTGTGCTGTGTCGGCCCCCTGGTGGCTGTGGCAATTGGCGTGAGCGGGGCCGGCCTCGCCGCGACCTTCGAGCCGCTCCGGCCCTATTTCCTGGGAGCGGCCGGCCTCAGCCTCGGCGCGGGGTTTTTCTGGGTTTCCCGGGAGGAGCAGAAGGCCTGTGACCCGGGGAAGCCCTGCGCGTCACCCGAGGCACGGCGGAGCATGAAGCGGTGGCTCTGGATCGCCACAGCCATCGTGTTGGTTTTCGGTTCGTTTTCGTGGTGGTCGAAGTTCGTCCTCAACTAGGAGACAGAGAAGCATGACGATCCACACCAAGCTCGTGGCTGCGGCGCTGGTCGCGGTGGCCGGCACTGGACTCCTTTGTCCCATCTGCGGGGCTGGGGCGGGATCGGCGGAGGCCCAACAACCAGCCGCCGCGATGGCCGTGTCCGACACCGCAACGGTCAAGCTCCACATTTCGGGGATGACCTGCGGCAGCTGCCCGGTCACGGCCCGCGTCGCGCTCAACAAGATGGCCGGCGTCTACTCCGCCAAGGTCACGCTCGGCGATAGCCTGGGCGTCGTGCAGTACGACCCGAGGCGTGTCACACCGGCGCAGATCACCGAACACCTCACGCGGATGACCGGTTACGGCGCGAAGGTGATCGGCGCGCCGGTCCAGCCGGCCGGCCCCGGAAGTCGTTAGGTAACCCGATGGGCACTGTGACCGGCGCTCGGGCCACGCGGAGGGCGGGTCTGATCGGGGTCTTGGGCTCCGGGTTCGCCCTGCTCTGCTGCGCCGGGGCAGCCCCGGTGCTGGGGCTTCTGTCGGCCATCGGCTTTGGATTCCTGATCCATGACGCGGTGCTGGTCCCGCTGCTCGCGATTGCGCTGGGGGTGACCACGTGGGGGCTCTGGCTGGGGCGCCGTTGCCACGGGAGCGCCTCGGCCCTCCGGCTCGGGCTAGGAGGCGCCGCCCTGACGCTCGCGGGACTATTCCTCTGGGTACCGCTCGCGTTTGTGGGATTTGCCGGGGTCGTCCTGGCCACCTGGTGGAATCTCCGGCTGGTTGGCGCCTGCCCGACTTCCTCTTCGACGTCCGCCTGAGCCACCCGCTGCTTCTGGAGCCGTATCGTGAACGAATCTCTTGATCTGACAACGAAGTACCCGGTATGACCACGCGGCGCGGTTCCGAGTTCGACCTGGTCATCGTGGGTGGTGGATCGGCCGCTTTCGCGGCCGCCATCAGGGGGGCCGATCTGGGTGCCCGGGTCGCCATGGTGGAAGGAGGCACCTTGGGCGGCACCTGTGTCAACGTGGGTTGCGTGCCGAGCAAGACCCTGATCCGCGCGGCCGAGGCCCGGCATCGCCGGGTTCATCATGGGTTTGCCGGAGTCCCCGCGGGCGACGGCCCTCTGGACTGGGGCCTCGTGCGGGGCCAGAAGGACGCATTGGTGGACCAGCTTCGCCAGGCGAAGTACCGGGACGTCCTCCGGTCCTACGACGCCGTCACCCTGTTCGAGCAGCGCGCCATCCTGACCACGCCGCGCGAGGTCCAACTAGCCGATGGCACGACCCTGTCGGCCGCGAAGCTCCTGGTGGCGACCGGGGCACGACCGGCGGCGCCGCTGGTTCCCGGGCTCGCGGAGGCGGGGTTCCTCGACCACGTGAGCGCAATGACGCTGGAGCGGCTGCCGGACTCGTTGCTGGTGCTCGGCGCCGGCTTCGTAGCCGTCGAGTTGGGACAAATGTTCGCCCGCCTCGGCGTTGCGGTAACGATCCTCTCCCGGCAGAACCGAGTCCTCACCAGGGAGGATGCCGAGGTCGGCCTGGGCTTGACGGAATGCCTCCGGGCCGAGGGTATCGAGGTTCGCACCGAGACCAGGGTCGAGCGGGTCGACCGCGACGGCCGGTATCGGGTCCAGGTTGCTCGAGGCGGCGAGATGGAGGTGCTCGGGGCCGATCAGCTGTTGGTCGCGGCCGGGCGGCGGGCCAACACGAGGGGATACGGTCTCGAGGCGACCGGCGTTTCGCTCGGGCCGACCGGGGCGATCGTGGTGAACGACCATCTCGAAACCAGCGTTCCGGGCGTCTACGCCGCAGGCGACGTGGTGGGCGAACCAATGTTCGTCTATGTGGCGGCGTATGCCGGCGCTCTGGCCGCGGAGAATGCGCTGACCGGCAATACCCGGCGCGTTGATCTCACCGCCGTGCCCAGCGTGGCCTTCACGGACCCCGCCGTGGCCTCGGTGGGGATGACGGAGGCGGACGCGCGCGCCCGGGGGATCGAACCTTTGGTCTCGCGGCTCCCCATGAAGCATGTCGCCCGGTCCCTCGCCGCACGCGACACCCGTGGGTTCGTCAAGCTGGTGGCCGATGCCGCCACCCGGAAAATCGTCGGTGCCCAGATTCTGGCGGCTGAGGCTGGGGAGATGATCACTGAGCCGGTGCTGGCGATCAAGTTCGGCCTGTCGATCGAGGACATTGCCTCCACGTTCCACCCCTACCTGACCCTCTCGGAAGGGATCAAGCTCGCGGCCCAGACCTTCTCCAAGGACGTGGCGAAGCTCTCCTGTTGCGCGGCGTAGGGCAGGGGACCTGGTTTGAGCTGAGGGGGCGCCACTCACCCCCCTGGCGCCGGACGTCTGGAACGGGGTCATGTTCGACGATCCGGTCACGCTGCGGCTCGTGCGGTCGTCAGCCGGCGTGGTCGTCGGCCTCACGGCCAGCGGATTTGCGCTCTGGGGCCTCGCCTTCAAGAAGGAGCGCTGAGGTCCGGCCCCGTTTCGATGGTTACGGCTTCTTGACTTTGTCCGGGTACGGCGGCCGTTTCGGCGCCGGCGGTGGATTCTTCTTCAGTTCGTCCATCACCCAGGCGATCGCCCGCTCGAGCTGGGGATCTTTCCCGGCAATCACATCCTTCGGCGTCTGCTCCACCATGATGTCGGGTTCGATCCCCACGTTCTCCACGATGTAGCCTCCCTCCGGAGTCCAGATCGCCAGGTTCGGCGCGGTGACGCCCCCGCCGTCCATCAACTGCGGCGTGCCGAGAATGCCGACCAGGCCGCCCCAGGTCCGTTTGCCGATCGTGGGGCCGAGCTTCAGATGCTTGAACATCCAGGGGAAGTAGTCGCCGCCGGATCCGGCCATCTCCTCGGTGAGGAGCGCGCGCGGACCCTGGATTGACGCCGTGGGCGTCTTGAGGTCGGCACCGTACCGCATGGCCCAGTAGCTCAGGGCCGGCCGCTGGAGGATGTCGATGTAGTAGTCGGCCAGATTGCCGCCGCCGTTGAAGCGCTCATCGACGATGATGGCGTCCTTGTGGGCCTGCGGATAGAAGTAGCGCTTGAAGTACTCGTAACCGTCCTCCGCCGTGTCCGGCACATACACATAGGCCACTCGTCCGCTGGTGGCCGAGTCGACCTTGCGGAGATTGCCCTCGACCCAGGCCCGGTTGCGGAGCGCGCCTTCGTTGGCGATCGGGACGACATGGATCGTGCGCGCCCCGATGCCCGACGGGTCCGGTCCGACGGTGATCTCGACCGACCGCCCCGCGGTGTTCTCGAACGGCTGATACAGGTTGGTCGGGATCTTGAGGTCGACCCCGTTCACCGCCAGCAGATACTCGCCGGCTTTTGCCTCGACTCCCGGTTCCGTGAGTGGTGCTCGCAAGCCGGTGGTCCAGTTGAGGCCGCCGAAGATCCGGGAGAATCGGTAGCGCCCGTTGGCGACGTCGTAATCCGCCCCCAGCAGGCCAACGCCGACCGAGGCGGGGTTCTCCATTCGCGGACCGGGGCCTGAGAAGCTGTGCCCGACACGGAGCTCGCTCAAGAGTGCCTGGATGATTCGGTAGAGGTCGGCGTTGCTGGTTGCGTGGGCCACCAGCGCGCCGTACTTGGCGCGCTGGGCCGGCCAGTCGACCCCGTGGTAGTTCGGCGCGTAGAAATAGTCTCGCTGGATTCGCCACGCCTCGTCGAAGATCTGCGCCCACTCGGCCCGCGGCTCGATCCGGAGCTGAATGTCCGCCAGCTTGAGCTGGCCTTCGCCGGGCTTGGGCGCCGACGCCGCCGTCACGAACCAGGCGGGGCCGGTCCGATACAGCAGTTTCTTGCCATCGGCCGTGATCCGGAAGTTGTCGGCCTCGGCGATCACGACCTCGTCCTTGCGCTTGGCGAGGTCGTAGCGGCGGATCGTGCCTTTGCCGTCGGTCCGGCGCAGGTAGTAGACCTGGTTGGCTTGGCCCACGGCCAGCTGGTCGATCTCGGCCGGGGCGATCGGGAACGCCACGATCCGGTCGGCGATCCGGTCGAAGTCGATGACGGTCGCGGCCGCCTTGGGCGCCGTCGCTTTGGCCGAGTCGCCGGGAGCGGGGGCAGGCTTCTCCTCGTCACTTTCTGGCGCGAACGGATTCGCCGCGGTCCGGGTCAGGGCGATCGCGTAGATCCCGCGGGTCCGCCTGAGGCCGGCGTTGCTCTGCGCAAACCAGTCGAGCGCGGGGCCGGCGTCGGTGGACGCGAGCACGTACAAGTACTGGCCGCTCGGATCGAAGACCGGCTGGTCGACGTCGCTGAGCCCGTCGGTCAGGATAGTCGACTTGTCGTGCTCCACATCGAAGAGGGCAATCGAGCGGACCAGCGGGGCCGGGCTCACGGTGTAGACGACCCACTTGGAATCCGGCGACCAGCGGTAGGTCGGGCCGCCCAGCGGACTGTAGGTCCGATTGGCGCCGACGCGATGGACTTTGGCGGTGGCGAGGTCCACCACGAACACCGTCTGGGAATGATCGCTGTAGGCGATCCGCTTCCCGTCGGGTGACCAGTCGAGGCCGAAATAGAATCCGGGGCCGCCGAGATCGATTACCCGGTGCGGATCCTTGCCGTCCTGCGAGGTGATATGGAGTCGGTATTCGCCGCCCTGATCCGACACGAAGGCGACTTGGTTGCCGTCCGGCGACCAGGCCGGCGTGCGCTCATGGGCACCCGGCGTGTTGGTGAGGTTCCGGGGATCGCCCTTCTCGACCGGCACCGTGACGATTTCACCGCGGGTTTCGATCGCGACCCGGGCCCCGGTCGGCGAGATCGCGGCGTCCGCGACGAAGTCGGCGCCCTTGACCCAGCGCGGCCGGGTTTCCCGAAGGTCCGCGGCAACGGCGATGGCGAGCCGCCGGGCCAACCCGTTCGAGGCCGGGTCGAGCAGGTGGAGCCACCCGGCTTGCTCGTAGAGGATCTTGCCGCCGCCGGCCGCCGCCCCCAGGACCGGGAAGTCGGTATGGTGCGTCAGCGGGGTGACTTGTTTGGTCCGGCGGTCGTAGCGGTACAGGTTGAACTCGCCGTCCCGGTCGGAGCGGAACCAGACAACGTTAGGCTCGGGCCACATGGCGTCCACATCGTTCGAGCGGCCGGCCGGCTGGGGGATCTTCTCGACCTCCCAGGTCGCGGTGTCGATCAGCCAGATCTCCGAGGTCGTTCCGCCCCGGTAGCCCTTCCATTGCTCAAAGGCGCGGCCGAGCGGATTGTAGGCCAGCGAACGGCCATCGGGCGAGTAGGTGCCCTGGACCGCGTTCGGGATCGGGAGCCGGGATTCGGGCCCGCCGTCAACCGCCACCGTCCAGAACTGGGCGTAGCGGCGGGAGTAGTCGGCGCGCCTCGACGTGAACAGCACCCGTTTGCCGTCCGGCGTGAAGGCCTGCGGGATGTCGAGGCCGGGATGCCAGGTCAGCCGGCGCGGCTCACCTCCCGCGGCGGGGACGAGGTAGACGTCCTGATTCCCGTCATAGTTGCCCGAGAAAGCGATCCACCGGCCATCGGGGGAAAAGATCGGGTTGGTCTCGTCGCCGATGGCGCTGGTCAGCCGGCGGACGTCGGAGCCATCGAGGCGGGCGGTCCACAGGTCGCCGGCGTACGCGAACGCAATCTGCGTGGCGCTCACGGCCGGCTGGGTCAGGAGCCGGGTGTCGGTCGTGCTGACCTGGGCGACGGCCGAAATCGGGCCGGCGAGGACGACGACGAGAGCGAGCGCTCCCGTATTGGGCAATCGGGTCATTGGTCCAAGGTCCGCGAATTGGTCGGTCAAAGGTACCCGCCAACTCAACGCAACGTCAGCCGGACCAGGAAGCCACCGTCGTTTTCGTCCCGCTCCATGCCGCGGACCAGACGGGCGAGTTCGCCGGTCAGGAGGCGTTTGACGGCCGGCTTCACGACCGGCCCGCCGACCGAACCGCGGCCGCGACCAGTGATGATGTGGACCAGGCCGCCCGGCGTCCGGCGGACCGCGGTCTCGAGAAAGCTCTTGAGCCGGTGCCCGACGTCGATCGACGTGGCGCCATGAAGGTCGAGGAACGAATCGATCGGCCCGTCGCAGGGGTCGAACGGATTCCGCGGGATGGCGCCTGCCCCCTTGCGGCGACCCATCGTCAGAACGGCGTGAACTGCGGCGGAGTCCGGCCGTTCATTCGGAGATGGGGTACCAGTTGCCCCAGCGTCCACGCCGAATGCTGGAGCGCCGTTACGTTCCAGCGCCATTTCGGCATTGAGCCGTCGGCAAACGTCTGGTCCGCCGCCAGCTGATCATCAGTCATCCCGTTCAATGACGCCAGCACGAAATCGAGATGGCCTTCCGCCATGGCGCGGAGCTTCGCCTTGTCGTGCAGATAGACCGCGGAATCTCCGGCCAGTTCCACCGGCACCGGCCTCGCGGCCACCGCCTGCCCCACGATCAGCGCCGCCACCGTGGCGATGTGATTGATCTGCTCGGCAAAGCTCCGGACGCCTTTGGTGGTCCGAAAATCGAGCATCTCGGGGGTGGCCGAATCGATCACGGCCAGAATGTGTTTCTGCTGGTGGCGCCAGTCATCGATCAGGGTCAGCCGGGCCGGCGTTTGAGCCCGGAGGGCCGTTGGCAGGAGGAGGACGGAAAGCAGGGCAAGGCGGCGGATGGCGGATCTCCCGGAGCGAGTACCCCAAGATACCGGATCGGCGCCCTCCGTATATTGTAGGGCACACCGACCCTTTACCCTCGGATTCCTCCATGTCGCTCAAGCTTCTGGCCCTGTTCGTCCTCGCCGCCCCGCCAATCCTGGCCGCCCAGGCGAACGCCGGCGGCGCCGTCGCCTCCGTGAAGCCCCACTTCGACCGGGTCAAATCCCTCTACGTCCGTTCGGCCGAAGCCATGCCCGAGGGCAAGTATGGGTTCCGCCCGACCCCCGACGTCCGGACCTACGGTCAGCTTCTCGGCCATGTGGCCAACGAGACGTACATGTTCTGCGCCGACGCCTTCGGCACTCCCAACCCCAACAAGACCGACTTCGAGAAGACCGCGTCGCAGGCCGAAATGGTGGCCGGCCTGAAGGGGGCCTTCGCGTACTGCGACGCCGCCTACGGGATGTCGGATGCCAAGGCGATGGAACAGGTCGAGTCCATGGGTGGGAAGGGCAGCCGGCTCTGGCTCCTGATCTACAACGTGACCCACGACAGCGAGCACTACGGCAACATCGTCACCTATCTCCGGCTGAACGGGATCGTGCCGCCCTCGAGTCAGCGCACCCAGTGACCCGAGGGCGGCCAGAAGGGGTGGCCTCGGCCTAACGCCACCCCGTCCATCCCGGCCCGCGCACGATCGTGCCGGGCTTGGCTCCCGTGTGCTTCCCGCCTTTCAGCACCGCCACCCCGTTCACGAACACGTCCCGCACCCCTTCGGATCGAACACCACGATGTCCGCGAACGCCCCTTCACGTAGGTTCGGACCGTGGCGGCGCCGAGGAACGAGCCGGCGTTCTCCGAGATGCCGTGGGCCTGCATCATCTCGAGGGCCGCCCCAAAGCCCTTGGGCCTGTCCCGCCCTTGGCGAGTGCACAGGCGATCAAGGTCGCCAGCGCGCCGTAGCGGAGGGTGCTGATGGTCGCGGCGTCAGAATCGGGGCCGTCCCCCCCGCCCGTCAAGGCCTGATAGATCCAGTCGGGCGCGGCCGGCGTAGAACTGCAGAGCATCCACCAATCCAACTAGGAGCCCCACGATGTTTGCCTCTCGTTCCCGCCGTTTCCTGCTTGCCGTGGGAGTCGCCGGCCTGACCGTGGCCGGCGGGATTACCGCGGCCATCGCGTCGGATCACCAGGATTCGCCCGATGCCGAGCTGAATCCCGCCCAGGACATGACCGATTTCTATGCTTTTCCGGCCGCAACGCCAGGACGGATCGCGCTGGTCCTCAACAGCCGGGCGTTCCTGACTCCCGCTCAGGCTCCGACCGCCTCCTTCGATCGGAACCTCCTGTACCAGATCAAGGTCGACAACAATGGCGACGCGATCGAAGACAAGGTCTTCCAGATCGTGTTTACGGGCACCGGGACCGATCAGCAGGTGGAGGTTCGCGGTCCGATCGCTCCGCCGGTGGCGGGCGCGATGAACAACGAACTCTCCCCGGCTGCGCCGGTCCTGACCGGTCGGATCAACAGCAATCTCGGAACAGCCGGCGGCATCCAGGTGTTCGCCGGCCCCCGCGATGATCCGTTCTTCATCGACCTCGAGCAGTTCTTCCGAGTCATCCCCGACCGGAAGCCGGCCGGCGGCCCCCTGTCGCAGCTACCCTCGACTCCGACCGCATCGGCGTTCCGGCCCGCCGGTCAGGCCCAGAACTACGTGGCCGGTTTCAACGTGATGTCCATCGTCATCGAGCTCCCGATCGCCGACCTCACCGCCGGCGGCAACGGCAAGCTCGGCCTCTGGGGCACGATCAGTCGCTGATTCCCTCAATCCCTACCGGAGCCTCACACCATGCGTTCCTTGTTCCTGATCCTGGCCGGCGCGACCCTGCTGTCCGGCTGCAATGACAAGACCGACCCGACCGGTCCGGGCCAGACCCGGATGTACAATCAGGTTCAGCGGCTCGGCAACCCGCTCGTGAGCGAAGTGTTCCTGGCCAAACGGAGCCACCCGCAGCACGGCGTCACCGGCCCCGCGGACGACACCGCCATGATCGGTGCGGAGTTGAAGAACTTCGTGCTCACCGTGGCGGGCCGGAAGCAGGCGGTGGCGAACACCCTCGCTGCGGTCCTGCTGCCCGACATGCTGATCGTACAGACTGACAAGGCCCCAGCGACGGCCGGCTGGCTGTCCTGGGCGCTGGCGAACGGCTGGGGCGGTCGGAAGCTCACCGACGATGTGGTCGACGCCGGGCTTGCTGCAATCTTCGGGTCGCTCCTCGACGCCGACAACGTCTCACCCGGCCTCGCCACCGACAACGTGGCGAACGACAGCCAGTTCCTGCCGGCATTCCCTTACCTCGCCGCGCCGAACTGATCCATGACGCGCCTCCCCGGGCTGGTGCTCGTCGTCCTGCTCCTTGCATTCGGGCAACAGCTCGCGCGGCCGCGGTCGGCCCCGGTCGTCCGCCCGGCGGCGACACCTGGGTTGGCCGCCGCCGTGGCACAGGAACGGCGGATTCGAGACCTGGACCTCGCGTTCTACACCGCTCGCGCGGCCAGGGATCCGGGGGGCTCGCTCGACCTCGTCCGGTTGGGCGGTCTCTACCTTCAGCGCCACCGGGAGAACGGCGGTGCGGCCGACCTGCAACTCGCGGAAGAGGCGGCCCTTCGGTCGACCGAAAACCGCGCGGAGCGTAACCCCGGTGCCTGGCAGATCCTGGCCGCGGTTCGGATGTCCCGACACCGATTCGCCGACGCCCTCGCGGCCGTCGACCGGATCCTTGCCGCCGACCCCGACAACACCGGGGCCCGGGCCACGAAGGGTGAAATCCTGCTCGAACTGGGGCGCTACGGAGAGGCGGACCGCCTTTTCACCGGCCTCACGCTTCAGCGCACGGCGCCTAACGTTGCTCCGCGGTACGCCCGCTGGCTTGAACTCAGGGGCCGGGCCGGCCGGGCGGCTCGGCTACTCGAGGACGCTCGCCTGGCCGCCGCGCGCGGCATGGACGTTCCCCGGGAACAGCAGGCCTGGTTCGATCTCCGGCTGGCCGAGCTGGCCCTCAAGTTCGAGGACGCCGGCCGGGCCGCTCGCTGGGCGGACAGCGGCCTCGCCCGGATTCCTGACGATCCCCGGCTCCTCACGGCCAAGGCAAGAGCGCTCCTGGCGCTGGATCAGCCGAAACAGGCATTGGCACTGGCGGACTCGGCCCTGGGCCTCAGGTTCGACCCCGCCACGCTGATCGTTGTGGCTCAGGCACGGGAGCAGCTGGGCGATACGGCCCTTGCCGGCCAGTACCGGCGCGTCCTGGCCGCCTCCCTTGCCGCCGATCCCGGCGCCGTGCATCGGGGGTGGTCCCTGTACGCCCTCGATCATGGTGCCAATGCCGACTCGGTCGCGGCGGTCGCCCGCACTGACCTGCTGAGCCGGCGGGATGTCTACGGCCTCGACCTCTATGCCTGGGCGCTGCATCGCGCCGGCCGGCATGCCGAAGCCGCCGTCGCGATGGCCGAGGCTCGGGCCATCGGGACTGAAGACCCCATGCTGGACCGCCATGCCGCCGCCATCGCCACCTTGGTGAAACCATGAATGGACTGCTGACCTATGCGGAGCTGGGCTTCCGGCACATCACCAACCTGGCGGCCCTCGACCACCTGTTGTTCCTGCTCGCCCTCGCAGCCCCTTACCGGGCGGCCGACTGGCGGAAGCTCGTCGCCGTTGCGAGCGC